>JAHWJQ010000017.1 GCA_019348305.1 Actinomycetota bacterium | reverse complement strand
CAGCCGAATGCCGGCGCACCCACTCCGGGCGCAGCAGCCGGGGCTCCCACCGCCATCGGCCTTCAGATGCAGGTGACCGGTGACTACTTCGCCGTGCTGCGCTTCATGGAGGAGTTGCGGGACGGCCCCCGTCTGGTCACCGTCGACACCTTCTCGCTCAGCAAGGGCGGCGAAGGCGCCCAGATGAGCGCCACCATCGGCGGAAAGATGTTCGTGTCCCCCACCGTCACCGCCCCCGTGGTGACCCCGACCCCGAGTGCGTGAGATGAGCGACGTAGCCCCCTCCCCCGTCAAGAGCGGAAAGCCGGCCGACAAGAAGCAGATCGTCATGGTCGCCGTCCTCGCCGCTGTGCTGCTGGTTGTGCTGATCGTGATGGTGCTGCCGAACCTCAGCGGCGGTAGCTCCTCGTCGGCTCCTGCTCCTGCTCCTGCGCCGGCTACCGCCACCGCCACCCCGGCCCTGCCGGCGGCCGGTGCTCCGGCGGCGCCGGCAGCAGAGGCGACGGCCCCGGCTCCCCCGCCGGCCCGCCCCCCCCCCCCCCCCCGAGCCCCGCCCCATTAGGGCCGGCACGCCCCCCCGCGGCGGCGCCCCCCCCGTCCGGGGCCCCAACCCCTCCGGCAATTCCCCCACGTCTGGGTCCTTCTGGCGACCAAACCTGGCCACACGATGGCCGGGAGTAGCCAGAAGGGCCCAGACGATTTCTTCTCAGGAGCTGCGGCCGGCGGCGAGAGCCGCGACTCGCTGCGCCAACTGGCCGGCGTCGATGCGCTCGCAGAAGGCGGAGAAGGAGGGGGTGGGGCCGTTCCAGCGAAGCTCGTCGGTCGACTGCAGCAGCGACCGGTCGATGCGGAGGGTGGCCAGGTCCTTGAACAGCAGTGCCGCCTCCGCGGCCGCGGCCAAGACCATCGCCAGCTTGATGCCTCCCCGTACCGTGACCTCCCACTGCCCCGACGAGGGCGGGATGTCTTCGATGCGGCCGTAGCGGCGAAGCACTGCGGCCGCCGTCTTGGCCCCCCACCCGGGAAGGCCCGGGAACCCGTCGGCGGAGTCGCCCACCAGGGCCAGGTAGTCGGGGATCGACGCCGGCGTCACGCCGAATTTGTCGATCACGGCCGCCTCGTCGAGGACCAGGCGCTTGCGTCGGTCGTACTGAACCACGCGGGTGCCCCGTACGCACTGCCCGAGATCCTTGTCCGGGGTCAGGATCATGACCCGGTCGACGTCGGGATCGTCGGCCGAGACGACCGCGGCCGAGGCCAGGGCGTCGTCGGCTTCGAGTTCGACCATGGCCCACACGGCCACCCCCATCGCCTGGAGTCCCTCCTCGAGCACCGGGAACTGGGCGAGCAGGACCGGGTCGACCCCGGCCGAGCTCTTGTAGCCGGGCCACAAGTCGTTGCGGAACGACTCGATGACGTGGTCGGTGGCCACTCCGACATGGGTGGCCCCTTCCTCCAGGAGGTAGTAGACGCTCCACAGGGCGCCCCGCACCGCCCCGTTCGTCCCCGGCTTGGAGCGGACCTCCTCGGGCAGCCCGAAGTGGTGGCGGAACAACTCATAGGTCCCGTCCACCAGGTGCACTGTCACGCCCATGGGAGCATCGTCGCAGGCCCACCCCAAACCCGCCTCAATACCGTCCTATGGTAGTGGAACGCTACTTCTTTCTGGTACTGTAGGCAGGAGTGGAGACGACCCCGTTCCCCCATCATGGGCCGCTCGAACCCGAGCGGGTGACGGGGAGGGACCAGGAGACCCAGGAGCTGGCGGTGCACCTGCGGGAGCGCCGGCCGGTGGCGGTGCTCGGCCCCCGGCGTTTCGGCAAGACGAGCCTGCTGCGCCATGCGCTGTGGCAGCTGGACCAGGTGGAGCCGGTGGCCTCCATCTGGGTCGACCTCTACGGAGTGGCCTCCGTCGCCGACTTCGCCGTCCGCCTGGACAAGGCCCTGACCTCGGTGCGGGGACCACTCCGGGAGATCCTCGACACGGTGGCGGGGGGGCTGTCGGTGCGCCTCGGGGTGCTGAGCGTGGAATTGCGCCGGGCGGCCACGAGCGGTCCCGATCCGACGGCCGCCGCCCACGACCTGTTGGACGTGGTGGTCAGAGCGGCCACCCGGCAGCGGGTGGTGCTGGCCCTGGACGAGTTCGCCGACGTGGCCGGCGTGGCCGGTCTCGACGCCCTGTTGCGCACCCACCTCCAGGACCACTACCGCGACCTCGGGCTCGTCTTCGCCGGCTCGAGGCCGTCGATGATGCGGGCCCTGTTCACGGACAAGGGACGCCCCTTTTTCTCACAAGCCGAGCTGCTGGAGGTGGGGCCGCTGACCCAGGAGGCGGTGACCGGCCTGGTGCACGAGGGCTTCGCGCGCACCAACAGGCGGGCCGGGCCGGTGGCCCTCAGGATCGTCGGCTTCGCCGGCGGGCACCCGCAGCGCTGCATGCTGCTCGCCGATGCCGCCTGGCAGCGCACTCCCGAGGGTGAAGAGGCGACCGAGGACACCTGGGCCGAGGCTCTGGCCGCCGTGCGCCGCAACATCGACGGGGCGCTCGTCGCCCTCTACGAGGAGCTGCCACCCGCTCAGGGACGGGTGCTGCGGGCAGTGGCGCGCACCGGTACCCCCTTCGCTGCAGCCGAGGCCCGGTTCCACGACCTGTCGAACAGCTCGATCACCGTCGCCCGCGACGCTCTGGTCCGAGACGGCCACCTCGCCCGCAGCGCCGACGGGAAGGTGACAATCGTCGATCCGCTCTTCGCCGACTGGCTCACACGGACCTTCCCGTGAGTTCGGGAGGTAGCGCGGCTATTCCTCCACCAGCTCGATGAGCGTTCCCAACGACGTCTTGGGGTGCAAGAAGGCCACGGTGGTGCCGCGAGAGCCCGTGCGGGGATGCTCGTCGACGACCCGGGCGCCGTGGCTCTTCACATGCTCGAGCACCTCGGCGCAGTCGGCCACCCGGTAGCCCACGTGGTGGATCCCCTCGCCGTGGCGGGCCATGAACCTGGCCAGCGGTGAGGTCTCGGTGTAAGGCGTGAGGAGCTGGATGTAGGAGTCCGCCACCCGGATGAGCGCCTCGTCCACACCGTCGCTTTCGATGCGCTCGCGATGGGTGACGGTGGCGCCGAACATCTGCTGGTACCACGCCAGCGCGGCATCCAGGTCGTGGACGGCGATGCCCACATGGTCGATCTCGGTGAGCCGCCCCCCGGCCCGGCCGGCGCCGGCCGCCTCGTCAGCGGTGTCGCCGCTCATGCCCGCCGGAACAGGGTGATGCGCTCCTCGCCCACCTTCGCCCTCAGCTCGGGGTCGTCGACGCCCATGCCCTCCTGGGGAGCGAGGCACAGGACCCCGATCTTGCCCTCGTGGCGATTGTGGTGGACCTGGGCGGCCGCCTCGCCCACGTCGGTCAACGGGAAGACGGTGGACAGGATGGGCTGGATCATCCCCTTGGCCAGGAGGCGGTTCGCCTCCCAAGCCTCTTTGTAGTTGGCGAAGTGACTCGACTTGATGGACTTGAGCTTCATCCACAGGTGGCGGTTGTCGTATTCGATCATGTAGCCCGACGTGGCCGCGCAGGTGACGACGGTGCCCCCCCGGGCGCAGATGAAGACCGAAGCCCCCATGGTCTGGCGGCCCGGGTGCTCGAACACGATGTGGGGGTCCTCGCCCACCAGCGAACGCACGTCCTTGCCCAGGCGCCGCCATTCCCGCTCGTCCTGGGCCCCCTCGTCGGTCCAGAACCGGTAGCCCTTCTCCTTGCGGTCGATGACGTGCTCGCAGCCGAGTTCGTTGAGCAGCTTGGCCTTGTCGGGGCTCGACACCACCCCGACGGGGATGCCGCCGCCGTTGAGCACGTACTGCACGGCGTAGCCGCCGATGCCACCCGTGGCCCCCCAGATGAACACGACGTCGCCCTGCTTCATGGCGGCACCGTTGGGGGACACGAGCATGCGGTACGAGGTGGAGTTGCACAGCGCGTTGACCGCCGCCTCCTCCCAGCTCAGTTGGGCGGGCTTGGGCATGAGCTGGTTGGCCTTGACCAGCGCCAGATCGGCCAGGCCCCCGAAGTTCGACTCGAAGCCCCAGATGCGCTGGTTGGCGGCCAGCATCGAGTCGTCGTGGGCGCTCGGGTCCTGGTCGTCGACGAAGTTGCAGTGCACGGTGACCCGGTCGCCGGGCCTCCAGTTGCGCACCGCTGAGCCGACCCGGAGCACGACGCCGGCGGCGTCGGAGCCCACGACGTGGTACGGCAGGTCGTGGCGCTTGCCCCAGCGCGACTCCTTGCCCAGGCGTTCGAGGAAGGCGAAGGTCGGGAGGGGCTCGAAGATCGAGGTCCACACGGTGTTGAAGTTGATGGAGCTGGCCATGACCGCCACGTAGGCCTCGTCGGGCGCCAGCTCGGGGGTGGGCACCTCCTCGACGTGGAGCGACTTGCGGGGGTCCTTCTCGTTCGAGGCGAGGCCCTCGAACATCGCCGTCTCGTCCTTGTGCACCACCGCCGCCCGGTAGGCGGAGGGGATGGCGAGGTTGGCGATCTCCTCGCCCGACGCGCCCGACCGGATGGCTTCGAGGATCTCCTGCATGGCGAAGAATGGTAAAGCCCGGTCGTTCGTACAATGACCTCCGCCGGATCGTGACCCGAGGAGGCCCCATGCCCGGTTCCGTCATCGTCGCTGGCGCCCGCACCCCGATCGGGAAGCTGTCCGGCGCCTTGGCCGGTTTCAGCGCCTTCGAGCTCGGGGGGTTCGCCATCTCCGCCGCGCTGGAGCGGGCCGGCGTGAGGGCCGAGCAGGTCGACTACGTGTTCATGGGCCAGGTCCTCCAGGCCGGCCAGGGCCAGATCACCGCCCGCCAGGCGGCGGTGCGGGCTGGGGTCCCGATGTCGGTGCCGGCCACCACGGTCAACAAGGTCTGCCTCTCGGGGCTCAACACCATCTACCTGGCCGACCAGATGATCGCCTCGGGTGACGCCGAGATCGTCGTGGCGGGAGGCATGGAATCGATGACCAGGGCCCCCCACCTGCTGCCCGGGGCGAGGGAGGGCTACCGCCTGGGCGATGCGACCTTGGTCGACGCCATGATGCACGACGGGTTGTTCTGCGCCTTCGACGTCTGTGCCATGGGGGCGGGGACGGAGAAGTACACCAGAGCGGCGGGCACCATCGGCCGCGACGCCCAGGACGCCTTCGCCGCCAACTCCCACGAGCGGGCGTCGGCGGCCATGAAGGAGGGGCGCTTCGCCGAGGAGATCGTCGCGGTGGAGGTGCCCCAGCGCAAGGGCGACGCCATCGTCGTCGACACCGACGAAGGAGTGCGCCCGGGTACGACGGGCGAGACGCTGGCCAAGCTGCGGCCCGCCTTCGACCCCGACGGCACGATCACCGCCGGCAACGCCAGCCAGATCTCCGACGGCGGAGCAGCGGTGATCGTGATGGCCAAGAGCCGGGCCGAGGCGCTGGGGGTGCAGCCGCTGGGCGAGATCGTGAGCTACGGCCAGGTGGCAGGGCCCGACCCGTCGCTTCTGACCCAGCCGTCGCGGGCGGCACGGCGAGCTCTGGAGAAGGCCGGCAAGTCGGTGGGCGACGTCGACCTCTTCGAGTTCAACGAGGCATTCGCCGCGGTGGGCCTGGCCTCGATGGCCGACCTCGGCATCACCGAGGAGATCACCAACGTCAACGGCGGCGCCATCTCCCTCGGCCACCCCATCGGCATGTCGGGCACCAGGCTCGCCCTCACCCTGCTGCACGAACTGAGGCGCCGCGGCGGCGGCCACGGCATCGCCGCCCTGTGCGGCGGTGGCGGCCAGGGCGACGCCGTGCTGCTCCATAGCCTGTAGCCCCGCCGACCGTCACCCTCGCTTTGGGCAAACTGAGCGCCGCATAGCGAAGCTCAGCCTGCCCATACGTCCTCCGGCCGGCTGTTCACGAGGCGCCCGTCTGCATGTTGCGGCGTCCCTCGAGGGCGCGGCCCAGGGTCAGCTCGTCGGCGTATTCGAGGTCGCCGCCCACGGGCAGTCCGCTGGCCAGGCGGGTGACGGTGACGCCGAGGGGCTGCAGTTGGCGGGCCAGGTACATGGCCGTGGCCTCGCCCTCCAGGTTGGGGTTGGTGCAGACGATCACCTCGGCGATGGGCTCTGAGCCGAGGCGGGCGAAGAGCTCCTTGATGCGCAGCTGGTCCGGCCCTACTCCCTCGATCGGGTTTATCGCCCCCTGCAGCACGTGGTAGAGGCCCTTGTACTCCTGGGTCTTTTCGATGGCGACGACGTCTCGGGGCTCCTCCACGACGCACACCAGCGATGGGTCCCGGCGGGGGTCGAGGCACAACTCGCACTCGGATTCCTCCGATGCCTCCCCCGTCCGCTCGGCCACGTTCCAGCAACGGCGGCAGAACGTCATCCGCTCCTTGACCGTCCGCAGTGACCGGGCCAGGCGCAGGACGTCCTCGGCGGGCAGCTTGAGCAGGTGGAAGGCGATGCGCTGGGCCGACTTGGGCCCGACCCCGGGCAGGCGTCCCAGCTCGTCGATCAGGTCCTGAACCGGGGCCGGATAGGCACTCAGGGCAACAGCCCTCCCATGGCGCCGCCAAAACCGCCGAGGGCCTCGGACTGGAGCTGGTTCACCTTGGCCATGGCGTCGCGCACCGCGGCCAGGACCAGGTCCTGGAGCATCTCGACGTCATCAGGGTCGACCACCGCGGGATCGATGACCACCGAGTCGAAGGTGAGGTCACCGCTCACCCGCACCTTGACCGCCCCTCCTCCGGCCTGGCCTTCAACCACTCGGTCGGCCACCGCCGCCTGGGCGTCGAGCAACTGCTGCTGGAGGTCCTGCGCCTGGGCCAGGAGGTCCCCCAAGTCGAAGCCCACCTGCTCGTCGGGCTCGACCGCCTCGGGCTCCTCGGGTGTCAGGGTCACCGCTCCACCTCCTGGGCACCGGGGAAGGCGGTCTTCAATCGGTCAGCCGGCGAGGCCATCGTCCCCGCGGGGGCGTCGCGCAGCTCGGACGCGACGACGTCGTCGTCGTCGGCGCCGGCATCGGCGAGCCCTGCGTCCGAAGGTGGGGCCTGGGCTTCTGGGGAGCCACTCCGGCCCGTCGCTTCCCGCTCTGGTGGACCGGTTGGACCTTCAGCGGTGAGACGTAACGGCACCGAGCGACCGAAGTGAGCCGCCAGGATCTGTTCTACCTCGGCCCGCAGGGGAGCACACTGGTCTCGGTGGGCGGGGTTGGGGAGGGCGAACACGGCCGACCCTTCGGCCACCGCCACGAAGCGACCGGCGCTGAAGCGGGCCCGCAGCCGGGCGGGGAGCTGAGCCAGGATGTGGTCGCCCCAGGCCTTGGTCAGCTCGTCGCGGGTGGGCAGCGCCGCCCCCTCCGGGGGGCGGCCACGACCGCCGCCGGGAGCGCCGGAACCCTCCCCCGGCGGCTGTTGCGTCCCGGCTGGAGCCGGCCGCCCGGGCGCTGGGGTGGGAGCAGGTGACGGCGGGACCACGTTTGCCTTGGCCCGGAATGACCCCAGGGCGCGCCCGTCGGGAGGAGGCGGTGGCGGGGACGGTGGGGCTGGCGGGGACGGGGGTGCAGCGGTTGGCGCGCCGGGCGCGCTGGCCGCCGCCGCCAGCCGGCGCTCGAGGCGCTCGATGCGCTCGAGCAGCGCAGCGGGGGAGGCGTCGGCCTCGGGCGCCGTCACCCGCACCAGCGCCACCTCGAGGCTCACCCGGGGGTCGAGCGCCTCCCGCATGGCCGTTTGCGCCTCGCCCAGCGTCTCCATGGCCCGCACCAGCGCAGCCGGCCCCAGGGCCCGGCCGAGCTCGGACGCCTGCTGCGCCTCGTCGGGCGGTAGGTCGACCAGCGTCGGGGCCCGGCCGGCGAGGAAGGCGTCGCGCAGCCCCACCAGGATCTCCTCCGCCAGCCGACGAGGGTCCCGGCCCGCCGCACACCCCGCCGCCACCGCGGCCAGAGCCCGCCCCACGTCCCGCTCGACCAGCGCCGCGAGCACCTCGCCGGTCACCGGAACGTCAGGCGGGCTCCCACCCAGGGCCGCGGCCTGGTCGAGCACCGACAGCGCGTCTCGTGCCGAGCCACTGCCCTTCTGCACCACCCGTTGGAGATCGTCGTCGGCCAGCCCGAGGCCGGCGTCGACGCTGACCGACCGCACGAGCTCGCCCAGGACGTCAGCGGCCAGCAGGTGGAACTCGAAGTGCTGCACGCGGCTCTTGATGGTCGGCAGGACCTTCTGCGGGTCGGTGGTGGCCAGCACGAACACGACGTGGGAGGGGGGCTCCTCCAGGGTCTTCAGCAACGTGTTCGCCGCCGCCGTGGTCAGCATGTGGACCTCGTCGATGATGTAGACCTTGCGCAACCCGGTGGTGCCGAGGGCGGCTCTCGCTACGAGGTCCCGCATCGCCTCCACGCCGTTGTTCGAGGCAGCATCCAGCTCGATCACGGCGAAGGAGGCCTGAGCCGTGATGGCGACACAGCTCTCACAGCCGCCACAGGGTTCGCAATCGTCGAGCTTCTCGCAGTTGAGGGCCTTGGCCAGGATCCGCGCTGTGCTGGTCTTGCCCGTGCCCCGCGGGCCACTGAACAGGTAGGCGTGGCCCACCCGCTGCTCCCGCACCGCGTTGGCCAGCGCCCTGGTCACGTGATCCTGACCCCGAACATCCGCGAAGCGCTGCGGCCGGTACCGGCGATAGAGCGACTGGTAGCCGGCCTCCGGCACCGGTGACTCGGGAGCAGGACCAACCACGCCCCGACACTAGCCACCCCCTCCGACACGACCGCTGTGGCTGGGCGCCGACCGCGCCTGTGGCCGGCGCGACAGAGCCGGTGCCCGGTGCGACGGTCAGGCTGGACTGCGGCACACAGGATGGCCCGCTGAGAGCTGCTGCCTTCCGGCCCTGACTCGGTTCACGGCACCCCGTTGCGCAGGACCCGACCGCCGCACCCGGCACCGGCTCCGACCAGGCCAGGATACCCTGTCGCTCCCCGTCTCGTGCGGGGACCCGGGAGGGATGCGAGAGCGGCCGAATCGGCACGCCTGGAGAGCGTGTGTGGCGCAAGCCACCGTGGGTTCAAATCCCACTCCCTCCGCCAGTGCTCCACAGGCGCCAAGCCGGGCCCGGTGCTAGCCGGGCTTGCACTGGACGAGGCCGGCGGTGAGGCCGGCACAGCCGTCGTCAGGGGGTGGGGGGGGAGGCGGCGCGCTCCCACCACCGCCGCTGGGCGGCGGAGGCGGGCCGGGGCTTCCTTGCGACGGTGGGCTCGGGGTGGTGGCGGGGCGGGCCGCTCCCACCCGCAGCTCCAAGGCTCCCGGCAGCTGGTCGAACTGCACGGGGACCCGGTTGGGGAAGTCGCGGCGCAGCCCCTCCTGGGCGGCGGCGAAGGCACCTTCCACCGTGCTGATGCCACTGCCGATCATCGCTCGGCGGACCATGTATTCGACCAGGTAGGACCGGGCGAAGCTCACGTTCTCATAGGCCAGCTCGTCGGCCGAGGCGGCCGCCACCAGCACCCGGCCCGGTTTCATCACCTCGGTGAAGCCCCCGCCGTAACAGGCGGCGATGCCGATCCACGCCCTGCGGGCCTGCAGCCCGTCGAGCAGACCCGCCAGCTCGGCGTCGCTCATCATGCCGCCGTCCGCGGCGACGATGGCCTCGGTCCCGGAGCGGATCTTGCGGACATGGCCGGCGTAGAAGAACACCGCCGTGGCGTCAGGGCCGGCGCGGGCGTTGAGCCACTCCACCGACTTGCGGATGCTGGCGATGCTGGCCTCGTTGTCCCGCAACATCAGCCGGCGGTCGGCGGTCACGCCGAAGCGCGTGAGCGCCTGGTTGACGTCGTTGGCGTCGTTGACCGCGGACTGCAGGTCATGGGTGGTGCCCGGGTAGTTGTTGATGCCGATCACCACCGCCCAGGTCCCCGGCGACCGCGGGATGGCCTCCTTGCCGGCGCTTCGCAGCTCCTGGGGTTCGGGAGCCGGAGGCTCGGGTGCCTCGGTGAACTCCTCGGGAGGCGGGGCGATGGGGGCGTCGCCTGGTGGTGGCGCCTGTGGGGCAACGACGACAGGGGCTGCAGGCACGGGGACGCGGAGCCGCTGGTTGAAGTTCTCGAAGCCCGAGGCGAGGGAGAAGGTGGACCCGGCGACCTCTGGAGCCCGGTCCGCCGGCGTCGCCGGCCCGGCCGCCCGCTGCGTGGAGCCAAGAGGCGGCCGGTCGACGCCGGCGAGCAGCGCAGCCAAGGCCAGCACCAAGAGCAATCCGACCGTCCGCCGCAACCTCACTCGTCTTGGCTCCCGTCCCTGTCTCTCTGTCTCGGCCGGACGGCCCCAGCGCCGCCCGACAGACACCTGTTCATGTCAGAGTTCGCCCCTCGTGCGGTGATTCCTGTTCTGATTCCACCACAACCAGGGACCGGCCTGCCCGGCACCCCCAGTTCGGCTGGAACGTAGGTTGTTGACGTGGGCCCCGACCTCAGCCGGCCAGGAGGTTCGGTCAGCGATGACCGGGCGATGGGCCTGGCCCTCGAAGAGGCGACCGCGGCCCTGGCCCACGGCGACGTGCCGGTGGGCGCCGTCGTGGTGGCGGCGGATCGCGTCGTGGCCGCCCGCCACAACGAGCGCGAGCGGCGGGCCGACCCCACCGCGCACGCCGAGATCCTGGCGCTGAGCGACGCCGCCCGATCGTTGGGGACGTGGCGCCTCGACCACTGCACCCTGGTGGTCACCCTCGAGCCGTGCCCGATGTGCGCCGGCGCTCTGGTGGCCGCCCGGCTCGGGCGGCTCGTGTTCGCCGCACCCGACCCCAAGGCCGGCGCCTGCGGCTCGCTCTACAACCTGTGCGCAGACCCCCGGCTCAACCACGAGGTGCCGGTGACCGGAGGCGTCCGCGCTGTCGAGGCGGCCGGGCTGCTCTCGGACTTCTTCGCCGGTCTGCGAAGCGGAGGTGGCACCGCCTGAGGCCACCGCTGCCCGCCTCGGGACCTAGTCGCTGTCGCCCCTGGACGGCTTCCCGTAGGCCGCCGCCTTTTCACCGACCCCCGGAAGCCACACCGCCTTGAGCGGGTCGAACGGGTTGCGCACCTGCGGTGGAGGCGGAGCGGGCAGGGGCTGTCCGTAGTGCCGGTACAGCGCCCTCTCGTCCTCAGGGCTGGCCTGCTGGGGGTCGAAGTCGGGCGCTGCGTCCACCTCATCCTTGGTGTAGGCCACCTTCAACTGGCCCTGTCCGAACTCGGCGGCCCGCAGGGGCACGTAACGGGAACCGCCGAACAGCTTCCCGGCCTTGACCAAGCCCCACTCCGGCAGGCCGTTGGTCGTGTCCACCCAGACCTGCTCCAGCTCGCCGATCTTCTCGCCGTCGCTGGCCAGGACGTCGGCTGCCTCGAGCTCGACCAACTCCTCAAGTTGTGAGATGTCGATGTAGGACATGGGCTACCCCCTGATCGCGTCACCCACCGTCCTTCCCGGCTGGGGCCCGGAAAACTCCCCGGCCCTGCAGGTCTAGGGTCTTTCCTGGCGACAAAGGAGGGGTGCGAGAGCGGCCGAATCGGACGGTCTCGAAAACCGTTGTGGGGGCAACCTCACCGTGGGTTCAAATCCCACCCCCTCCGCCGGTAGACCTGGGCTTTCGCAAGAAAGCCCAGGTCAGTCGCCGACGCCTCAGCGCTCGCCTGTGATGCCGGCGACGACCGCGCCGAGCACGATCCCGGTCACCCCTCCGACCAGGATGCCGGCGAGCAGCAGGATGAGACGGGGCTTTGATTCCGGCCGCTGTCCCACCCAGTAACTGTTGGGCAACGTCGCACCGAACATGGCGCCCCCGCTCACCATGGTCATCAGCGTTCCAAGCGCCATGCGCAGCGAGTCCGGGGGTGAGAACGCAAGCGCTGCCACGGACGCGACGACGCCCAGGACGGACCCCACGCGCGCGCCGCGCACTGTGGAACGCTTGCTGTCCTCGTAGCGCACTATGTCCACGCCCGCTCCTTCCTCGCTCTGCAGAAGGTCTCGGCGACCCTCCTGGTATCCCCGTACCCGCTCGTCCTGAACATGCTCGGCACACGCCTCTCGGTGACATCTGAAGCGAGGTCGTGGATCGCGAGGGACAGCCACAGCCTCCGAACCGTCGGCGAGGGCGCAGGAGAACGTCGAGGGCAGCGCTCGGTTCCATGCGCTCTATCTCCGGGACAAGGAAGCGGTTGGGCGTGGCGGTCCAGACGAGACCACTGCCCGCGTAACGGTGGTTCCACCTCCTCGCGCTCCATCGCCGGTAGCGCATCCGGTCGAGCCCGGCGCCGGACCGGCGAAACGGTGGAGATTCGGCCCACGCGGTGCCTGCGAACCGGACCGGAGCGGCTGAGCGAGCGCGCTACCGGCCGAGGGCTTCCTTCACGAAGGCGATGTCGTCTTTGATACCGGCGGCGGGGGTCTCACACACCACCGGGCACCCCGCCCGCCGCACCACCTCGGCCAGCGCCTCGGGCGGGATCTGGCCCACGCCAAGGTTCTCGTGGCGATCACGGCCCGAGCCCGAGGCGTCCTTGGAGTCGTTGCAGTGCACGAGATCGATCCGCCCCGTTATGGACAGGATCCGATCCACCGCGGTGATGAGATCCTCCCCGGCGGCGTGAGCGTGGCAGGTGTCGAGGCAGAACCCGAGGCCGGGGGTGCCGCCGATGCGGTCCCACAGGCGGGCGAGGGTGTCGAACCGCCGGGCCAGAGCGTGGTCGCCGCCGGCGGTGTTCTCCAGGTAGACCGGCACCTCCGACTCGAGGCGGTCGAGGGCCTTCACCCACCGCTCGAAGCCCTCCTCCAGGTCGTCGTCGTCGGCGACGTGGCCGCCGTGGACGATCACTGCCGTGGCGCCGACGTCGACCGCGGCGTCGCAGCACTGCTGGAGGATCTTTCTGCTGGGAATGCGGATCTTGGGGTTGGCCGCCGCCAGGTTGACCAGGTAGGGCGCGTGCACGTAGACGGGCAGCCCCGAGGTGCGCAGGGCCAGGACGTCAGGGCGGGGCTCCGGCTTTTTCCAGCTCTGGGGATCGGACAGGAAGATCTGGACGAGGTCGGCACCGGTCACCGCCGCCATGGCCAGCGGGTCGTCGCTCTTGACGTGGGCCCCGACGAGCGTCACGGGCCGGCGGGGCCGAAACGGGCCGGCCGCTTCTCGGTGAGGGCGGCGACGCCTTCTGCGAAGTCGGGGGAGGTGAAGGCCTCGAGCATGCCCTGCTCGGCATCGGTGGCGGCTTCGTCGAGAGGGCGGAGGAGGTCGGCGTACAGCTGGCGCTTCATGGCCCGCAGAGATGCGGGGGAGATCTCCGAAGCGATGCGGGCTGCGTAGTCGAGTGTGAAGTCGAGCAGTTGCTCCGGCGGCAGCACCCTGTTGACGAGCCCCATGTCGAGGGCCTCCTCGGCCAGCACGACCCGCGAGGAGAACAGCAAGTCGGCGGCCCTGGCCACGCCCACGATCCGGGGCAGCAACCAGGAGATGCCGTGCTCGGCGGGCAGGCCCAGCCGGCCGAAGGATGTGGTGAGCTTTGCCCCAGCCGCCGCGAAGCGGATGTCGGTGAAGCAGGCCAGGACGAACCCCACGCCGGCAGCCGGCCCGTTGACGGCCGCGATGACCGGCTTGGACAGCCCGAGGGCGAACGAAAAGGCATGCTCGAAGTCGCCTCCGGCGCCGGCGACGCTCGCCTGGGCGCCGGGATTGCCGGGCCGCTCGACGTAGCGGCCGGCGCCGGCGATGCCGGTGAGCGCGGAGGTGTCCGCGCCGGCACAGAACCCGCGGCCGGCGCCCGTCACCACCACCACGCGCACGTCGGCCGCGGCGTCGGCCTCGACCAGCGCCTCTCGGTACTCCCGCGCCATCCCCGAGGTCCACGCGTTGAGCCGCTCGGGGCGATTGAGGGTGACCACTGCCACCCCCGGCTCCCGTCCCCCGCCCCTGACCACCTCGTAGCCGACGGCCTCTGATTCCACGCCAGAGAGTCTGGCCGAACCGGGCCTCAGCAGGAACCGACCGTCAGGCGGTGCGGCGGCTGTTGCGGGTGACGAGCTTGTAGACCAGCAGCACGATCACGGCCCCGACCACCGCGCCGAGGTAGCCGACCTTGTCGTCGGGGCCTCCGAACAAAAAGCCACCGAGCAGGGCACCGACCACACCCAAGGCCATGGTGGCCAGTATCCCCATCGGATCGCGGCCGGGGACGACGAAGCGTGCGATGAAGCCGGCGATGAGCCCGAAGATGAGGAAGGCGATGAGTCCCATGCCCGAGATGATTCCCGGCGGCCGAGGGGGTCAACCCTGCCCGAGCCAGGTGGTGAGGACCGGGAGCAGGTCGGACAACTCGTCGATCTCGGCGTCGGCATCGACGTCGAAACCAGGGACGGCGCGGTTGCGCCGCAGCACCGTTCGCAGGCCACAACTACTGGCTCCGTGGATGTCGTCGAAAGGCCGGTCACCGACGAAGACGGCCCGCTGGGGGTCGGCGACGTGCAGCTGGTCGAGGGCGTGGCGGAAGACGCTGGGGTGAGGCTTCATGTGCGACAACTCGCTGGTGTAGAGCCGCACGTCGAGCAGGGCTGCCAGGCCGTCACGCTCGAGGAAGTGCTCGTGGAACGGGCGGGGCCAATGGGTGTTCGAGAGCAGGCCCGTGCGGATGCCGCGGGAGCGGATGGCCGACAACACGGCGGCGGCGTCAGCCTCGTGGACGATGTGGGGGGTCCAGGAGTCGAGGTGGCTGGTGGCCGCCTCCTCGAGGACCGCCTCGGCCACGTCCAAGCCCAGTCCCTCGGAGGCCTGCTGCAGGATCTGGCTCAGAGTGGAGCTTCGCTGGTCGGTACGGGCACGGCCGAAGCTCGCCTCTTCCACTTCGATCAGGCGCCGGCAGACCTCATCCTCCCGCGCCGGATCGAGGCGGCGGGCGGCCAGCCGCCACATGTCGACCATGTCGATGTCGGCGAAGGCCGAGAGTGTGCCGCCCCAGTCGAAGACGACCGCTTCGATCTGGGTCACGCCAAGCTGACCAGGTCCAACAGCTCCTCGTCCCAGTAGTCGAGCGTGCCCTCGGGCATGAGGAGCACCCGCTGTGGCTCGAGCTCGGTCACGAACTCGGGGTCGTGGCTCACGATGATCATCGTCCCCCGCCACCCGGCCAGCGCGTGGGCGATGGCCGAGCGAGACGGGGGGTCGAGGTTGTTGGTGGGCTCGTCGAGGAGCAGCAGATTGTGACGGCCGGCCACCAGCTGGGCCAGGGAGAGCCGGGTCTTCTCCCCCCCGGACAGGGTGCCGGCGTCCTGGAAGGCCTTGTCGCCGGTGAGGCCGAACATGCCGATGAGCGAGCGGAGGTGTTCGTCGTCGACGGTGGCCATCGCCCGCATGTGGTCGAGCACCGAGGTGCCGGCGGCGATGCCCTCGTGCTCCTGGGCGTAATAGCCCACCGACACGTTGACCCCGAAGCGGACCTCTCCGGCATCGGCCACGCTCTGGCCGGCGAGGATGCGCAGAAGGCTGGTCTTGCCGGCGCCGTTGAGCCCCATGACGAGCAGCCGCTCCCCCCGTTCAGCGGCGAACTCGACGTTGCTGAACACGGCAGGACCGCCGTAGCTCTTGCACAGGCCCTCGACCTCGAGCGTCACCCGCCCCGAGTGCGGGGGATCAGGCAACCGCAGGTTGATGGTGCGCTGGCGACTGGGGCCGCTGACGGCGCCCGCCGTCAGGCGCTGGACGCGCTTGTCCAAGGTCTTGGCCGTGCGGGCCCGCTTCTCGGTGGAGTGGCGCATCGAGTCGGCCAGGTTGGCGAGGCGCTTGATCTCGGCCGACTGGCGGGCGGCCAGCTTGGCCCGCCGCTGTTCGTCCTCGGCCCGGGCGGTGAGGTACTGAGAGTAGGTGCCCTTGTATTCGATGAGCTCGCCCTCGTCGAGATGGAGGACGCGGGTGATGGAAGCGTCGAGCAACTGGAGGTCGTGGCTCACCACCAGCAGGGCGCCGCGGTAGGAACGCAGGAAGCCCATCAGCCAGGCCTTGGCATCGGTATCGAGGTGATTGGTGGGCTCGTCGAGGAGCAGGATGTCGCTCCCCGCGAAGAGGATGCGGGCCAGCTCGACCCGGCGGCGCTCGCCTCCGGAGAGCACGTCGACGGGGAGATCGACGCGGTCGGCGGCGAGGCCGAGGCCGGCGGCGATGCGGCGTACGTCGGCTTCGGCGCCGTAGCCGCCGGCCGTCCGGTAGTCCTCCTCGGCCCTCGAGTACCTGGAAACGTTGCGGTCGGAGGCGTCCTCCTCCAAGCACAGGCGAAGCTTCTCGATGCGCTGCGCGTGCTCGTCGAGCCCCCGCCCCGACAGGATGTGGGACAGCGCGCTGGCCTCGACTCCCGCGCCTCGCGGCCGGGCTTCCTGGAGCAGGTAGCCGAGGTCGCCCTGGCGCAGGACAGTCCCGCCGGCCGGCGGGGCCTCGCCGGCCAGCACCTTGAGCATGCTCGTCTTGCCGGCGCCGTTGCGGCCCACCAGTCCGACCTTGTCACCGGCGCGCACGGTGAAGGACGCCTCGACCAGGGTCAGGCGCCCGCCCACCTCGACACTCAGCGACCGGGTCTGGAGCACCTCCCATTCTCGCTTTGCCGGGGGCCTTGACGGAAACCGACGACCGTTGCCGGCGTCTGTGCCCTTCGTCGTGGATGCGTCCCGCCTCCTGCACTCCACGTCGCTGCACCGCTTTGTGGCAGTTTTGTGCCCTTGATCGGGGGTCGGATGCCACAGGCGAACCGAAGCACGGCAGTGGAGCTGGAGCTCGTCGGCCCCCACCTGCGGGTGGACGCGCGACCGGCACAGCTGGTGGCCCAGCTACGAGGAAGCGACGGCGGCGCCGTCGTGACCGCTCGACCTGTCGGCGGGGCCACCAGAACCGAGAACGTGCCCGCCGGTGCTCGCCAGGTGACCTTCCAGGTGAGCGAGCAACTCACGGTGGAGGCGACCCGCAGTGCTGACTTCGTGGCCCTTACCGGCGACGGGGGACGTGGCCTCGTCGTCGCCTTCACCGGGGAGGTGACGGTGCTGCCCTCGGGCGAGGCCGGCGACCGCTTCGCGCTCAGCGCCCACGAAGCCCTCCTGCTCGCAGCCGGGGCGAGCGAGCCGAAGGTGGTGCCGGTGGGCTCGCTGTCGGAGGAGGAGCAGGCCGAGGTGGGCTTGGTGGTCGAAGCGGCGACCGCGTTGCTGCTCGCGCCCGAGGGTTCGAGCGGCCCCTCTGAGCGGGAGACCGAGGGCCCGAGCGGCCCCTCTGAGCGGGAAACCGGGGGCCCGAGCGTGCCGGCGGAGAAGGCACCGGAGGCGGCGCCGGCGCTGGCGCCCGTCGAAAAACCAGCCCCTGTGAGCCCCGAGGCCGACCCCGACCACAGGACTCCGGCGACCAAGAAGCCGGTTCCGGTCCCGGCACGGGCCAGCGGAGCCAAGAAGGGCAAGAAGGCGAAGGGTCGGCCCCAGCCGGCGAAGAAGGCGGCACCGCCTCTCGTCCCTGCCGCTGCCGCCACGGCCGCGGCGGCCAGGACGGACCGTCCGGTGAAGAAGGCGGCGCCGGCCGAGAAGAAGCCGAC
>JAHWJQ010000179.1 GCA_019348305.1 Actinomycetota bacterium | reverse complement strand
TGCGATCGTCTTCTGCGAGAACCGGAAGCTGGCGGAGGAGTGGACCTACCGCTACCTCGCCGCCGCCCATGCCTGGGCCATCAGCGAGCGTGCCGCGCTCGACCGCATCGGGACAGGCGAGGACGGCACCGAGAGCGGGTTGCCGCAACCTCCACCGTCGACCGCCGAAGTGCGCGCCTGGGCACGCTCCTCCGGCCTGACTGTCTCCGACCGCGGCCGGCTCCGCCCGGAGGTGCACCGTGCCTGGCGGGAGGCACACCAACGGTGACTGGCGTGAGCACCATCGTCAGTGCGCAGGATGGAGTGTGAGTCCGGGTGTGTCACCCGGCGAGGCCGCAGCACGAGGGTGGCGCCCGAGGGGAGGAGCCTCGGTCCGCATGCACCGCGTGCATCCCGGAAAGCAGAAGAGCCGGTGCCTCTGGCACCGGCTCTCCCTGAACTTCGTGGTCGGGCTGGGGAGATTTGAACTCCCGACCTCTTGACCCCCAGTCAAATTCCGACCGTTCTGCGTGGTGTCGATTGGTACCGTCCTATGCCGCTGACCTGCGGCTTTGGCAGTCCCTCGTCCTAGACAGTCACGGATAGTAGCGCCCTGTGGCGGCCAGTCTGCATACATTTTTCATACATCAGGAAGCAGGCCATAGGTAGAGCCCTGAAGACGGCAGACACGGCCACCAGCGGCGGTGTGCTGCCCATCCGGTGGCGCGCGCCCTGCCCTTACCTGAGGCGCCACAGACCGGCGTGACTACGCTGGGTCGACCATGAGGCCTTGCCGGTGGCCGCTGGTCATCCTCGCTGCGTTCGGCGTGGTGGTTGCCCACGCAGCCGCGTACGGCCTGGTCTCATCTCACGAGCTCAGCGCTGCCCACGGCGGTCGCGACGTGCACGGCTACCTGCAGCTGCTGGCACCCGTAGTCGTGGTGGCCAGCGTGGCGGGGATGGGATGGCTGGTCGCCAGTAGATCGGGCGGCAGCCGCCGCCTTCCGAGCACGGTGGCGCTTGCATCCGCCCAAATGGTCGTCTTCCTGGCTCAGGAGCTCGTCGAACATGCCCTCGCAGGCCCGGGTGCGCATTCCGCCCTTGCCTCCCCGGCGGTGTGGTTGGGCCTGGCCTTGCAAGCCGTGGTCGCCGGCGTGCTGGTGTGGCTGGCACGGGCGGGACGACGGGCCGTCGAGCGCCTCCGCCGCAGTGGACGACGACGTCCGGAGAGGGCGCTGCATCCCTCGACGGCCGAGCCGATGGGCTGGCCGGCCCGTTGGCAGCGTGCGCCGCGACGCCGCCGTGGCCCTCCTGGTTCTCGGGTCCTGAAGCTGACCTGAGACTCGGCGCGCCCGCGTCGAGCGGGATCTGTGCTGAGGAGGTTTGCATGCGAGTTCCGTCATGGCGGTTGCGCGCCGCTGTTCTGGCCATAGCTGTGGTGGCGACCGCAAGCTGCGGAAACGCCGGCGAAGACGACCTGCGCCAAAACGAGGAAGCCGGTTCGCCGACGACCACAGCGGTCGACTCCACCCCGACGACCACAACCACACGGGAGTCGACCTCCACCACCGCCGAGCAGGCGACACGGTTGGAGGTGACAGTCCGCGACGGCGCGGTGGTGGGCGGGGCTCAGCGGGAGCGGGTGCGGCTCGGTGAGCCAGTAATGCTGGTGGTGGACGCCGACGTGGCCGACGAGGTCCACGTGCACGGCTACGACCACATGGCCCCGGTGGCGCCGGGCGCGCCAGCCGAGCTGCAGTTCACCCCGGACATCCCCGGGGTGTTCGAGGTGGAGCTCGAGGAGCTCGGCTTGGTGCTCGTCCGCCTCGAGGTGGCCTGATGGCCGCCGTCAGGAGGCCACGTCGCCTGTTCGTTGCCGCTGCTTTCGTAGCCGCATGGGCGCTCGTCCTTGCTCCACCGGCGGCGGCCCACGGCGTCGGTGGCCGCACCGACCTCCCGCTGCCCCTGTGGATGTTCGCCTACGGGGCCGGGGCGGCGCTGGTGGTGTCGTTCGTGGCGCTGCGGGTGCTCTGGCCCCGACCCCGCCTGCGGGCCGCCGCTGAGGGTGCCGCGCTGCCCGGCTCTCTGGAACGCGTGGCTCCTGCCGGCGTGGTCCTCGGCCGAGTGGTGGGCCTGGCCGCGCTGGTGGTGGTGCTGGCCTCGGCGTGGCTCGGCGATCCCTCCCCCGGCAACAACCTCGCCCCGGTGGCGGTCTACGTGGTGTTCTGGGTCGGCATGCAGCTGGCTAGCGCCGTGGTGGGCGACGTCTGGCGAGCACTCGACCCCCTCGACACGCTGGCCGCCGCCGGTTCCTGGGCCCGCCGGCGGGTGTCGTCCAACGTCGGGCGGGCGGAACGGGAGGACCTCGGGCAATGGACGGCGGCCGCCGGGCTGGCCTCGTTCGTGTGGGTGGAGCTGGCCTACCACGACTCCGCATCGCCCCGCGCCGTGGCGGTGTGGCTGAGCCTGTACGTGGTGGCAGCCCTGGCTGGGGCAGCGTGGTGGGGACGGGGATGGCTCCGCCATGGGGAGGGCTTCGCCGTGCTGTTCTCCATGCTCGCCCACCTCGCCCCCTTCTGGCGGGACGATTCCGGCCGCCTGCGGGTGCGGGCACCCTTCAGCGGGCTGGCCCGCTACCGGGTCATGCCCGGGACCGCCGCCGTCGTCTTGGTGGTGCTCGGCTCCACCACCTTCGACGGCCTGTCCCGCACCGAGTTCTGGCTCGGCGTGGTCGCCGACCGCAGCGGCTGGGCCCTGACGACGCTGAACACCATGGGCCTGGTGTGGACCATCGCCATCATGGCGCTGGCCTACACCGGCGCCACGAAGCTGGTGGCCCGGGTCACCGCCCGGGATTGGAGGACCATGTCGGCCACCTTCTTGCCCTCGCTGGTGCCGATCCTGCTGGCCTACACGCTGGCTCACTACTTCTCGTTGCTGGTCTTCGAGGGGCAGGGCGCCTGGGCGTTGCTCAGCGACCCCTTCGGGTGGGAGTGGGACCTGTTCGGTACCGCCGAGCGGGCCATCGACTTCACCGTGCTCTCCGCCGCCACCATCGCCTACGTGCAAGCCGGCTCCATCGTCGTCGGCCACGTCGTGGGCGTCGTGGCTGCTCACGACCGAGCGGTGGAGCTGTTCCGGCCCCGCCTGGCCGAGCGGTCGCAGTACCCGATGTTGGGCGTGATGGTCCTCTACACCGTGGGCGGGCTCGGCCTGCTGCTGGGAGGCTGACGTGTACGACGTGCTGGCTCACATGGGCGGCGTCGACGAGGCCGCCGTGGTGGCCCTTCCTCTGGTCGCCACCGCGGTGCTGTTGTGGTTCGCCCGACGCCGTGCCGCTGATGACGAGGCCGTGGAGAAGGAAGACGGCGAGGGGGATGACCGCTGAGGTACTTCCATGGGGAAACTACGTGACGGCCGCCTACCGGTCTGTGGGTCAGCCCGATTCTGGACGTCGTTGGCGTCTAATTAGACCCTTGGGCGCCCGTCGCTCGAACAGCTCCGCCATTGGATCGGAGAACCGAGCGAGCACGGGACCGGCGGAGCCGACGATGAGGACGTAGGCGGTGGCGAAGGGGCCGAGCTCGGGTTCGAGACCCTGGGCCAGCGCCAGTCCCGCGATGATGATCGAGAACTCGCCGCGGGCCACCAGGGCCATGCCCGCCCGGAAGCGCCCGGCGAGGGCCACCCCGGCCTGCCCAGCCGCCCACGCCCCCGTCAACAGCTTCGTCGTCGCGGTAACCAGGGCAAGGGCCGCGGCTTCGGGAAGGACCGGTAGCAGCGACGCGGGATCAATCTCGAGTCCGAAGAACACAAAGAACACGGCGGCGAACACATCTCGCAGTGGCGTCAGAACGAGGCGGGCTCCCGAGGCCGCCGGTCCGGAGAGGGCGATGCCCACGAGCAGCGCCGCCACCGCGGCAGGCGCCTGCAGCCGCTCGGCGCTGCCCGCGACCAGGAGCGCCGCACCGAGGATCGTCAGCACCAGCAGCTCGTTCGACGAGTGGAAGATGAAGCGGCTCAGCCGGTCGCCGAAGCGCAGGGTGATGGCGAACGCCACGGCCACGGCGCCGATGGCGATGCTGATGTCCACCACCGTGTCGATGACGCCGCTGGCGATGGCCAGCCCGGCGGCGATGGGGAGGAACACCGCCATGACGAGATCCTCGAAGATGAGGATGGACAGGATCGTGGGGGTTTCCCGGTTCCCGATGCGCTCGAGGTCGTCGAGGAGTTTGGCCACGATGCCCGAAGAGGAGATGTAGGTGATGCCTCCGAGGAAGATGGCGGCAACCGTGCCCCATCCCAGCACGTAGCCGACCACGACCCCCGGCGTGGCGTTCAGGACCAAATCGAGCACGCCCGCTCGACGGCTCGTCCGAAGGTTGGCGATCAACTCCGCCCCCGAGTACTCCAGGCCGAGCATGAGGAGTAGGAGGATGACCCCGATCTGGGCGCCGGTCTCCACGAAGTCCCGTGCCGTGAACACCTCGAGTACGCCACCCTCGCCGAGGGCGAGGCCGGCGAGGAGGTAGAGAGGAACCGGAGGCACGCCGACCCGGCGGGCAATCCTGCCTGCTACTCCGAGCAGCAGGAGGACGATGCCGAGTTCGATCAGCAGCGTCGGGGTGTCGGCCGCGATTGCGGCGACGCTCACGACCCGCTCAGGAGCAAGGCGGTGGCGGCGATCCCTTCGGGCGTGCCGACCACGACGGCGGTGTCCTTGGGTTCCAAGCGGAACTCCGGAGGCGGAG
>JAHWJQ010000178.1 GCA_019348305.1 Actinomycetota bacterium | reverse complement strand
TTCGGAGCGTCAAGCCAAAGATTCGGCTCAACTTCGTGGCCACCGTTGGCCTCGCTATGACACTGGCGAGGGCCAGCGAAGAGGAAGGGCCGTCTCCTCGCCCGCACCGTCTTCGCGGTTTCCACGGTCCCGAACCCCTCATCGCGCTGGCCGTGCCCTCGGAGGTCACGCTCCGTCGCTTCCCGGCCGGGCGTGACCCACGGATCGGACAGGAGGCCAAGAAATCGCTACAGCCGCCCGATGCGGCCCCCCGCCTCAGCGGTCAACACCGCGAGATCCTCGACGCCGGCCACCGAGATGGCGCCGGCGGAGTAGCGCCGGCGCTGGCGCACCTCGAGCCATTGGGCCAGGCGGGACAGGGCAAAGTTGATGGCGATGTAGACGACCGCCACCACCACCAGTGCCTGGAGGGGGATGCCGTAGAACTCGCCCAGGTCACGCGCCCGCCGCAGCAGCTCGCGGTCCTCCCTGGACAGGCCGATGACGAAGCCGAGGGAGGTGTCCTTGAGAAGCGTGACCAGTTGGCTCACGATGGCGGGCACCATCCGGCGCACGGCCTGGGGAATGATCACGAGCAGCATCGACTGCCAGTAGCCGAGCCCTATGGCCAGCGCCGCTTCTGTCTGTCCCCGCTCGAGCGACAGGATGCCGGCGCGGAAGATCTCGCCGAGCACCGCGCTGTTGTAGGCGACGAGGGCAAGGACCAGATAGCCCAGCGCGGGCAGGCGCAACCCGTACTTGGGCAGGGCCAGGGCGGAGAACAAGATGAGCAGCAACAGCGGCACGGCCCGGAAGAACTCCACGTAGATCCCGCTCAACCAGCGCACGGGGGCGTTGCGGGCCAGACGTCCGAGGGCCATGAGGCCACCGATCACTATGGCCAGGGCCATGGCGATGAGTGCCACCTTGAGGGTGTTGACCAGCCCCCCGAAGAGGAAGCGTGCCGTGGTCGGCTCGGCCAGCGGCTCCCACCTCGCCGCGTCCAGCTGCCCCTTGTCCGCCAGCCGGAGCACCACCGCGACGAGCAACAGCACCAGGCAGGCGCCGGCCACCACCGACGCCAACGCCACCCGCCGGCGGGCTCGGGGGCCGAGGGCGTCGGCCAGAACGGGCGCCGTCACCGGCGGATGGCCACCTTGCGCTCCAGCCAGCCGAACGCGAAGCCCGACGGGAGCGTGAGCACCAGGTAGGCCAAGGCCGCGCCCAGGAAGACGGGGATGGGCCGGGCCGTGGCGTTGTTGAGACGATCGGCCACCTCGGTCAGCTCGAGCACCGAGATGATGGCGGCGATCGAGGTGTTCTTGGTCAGGGCGATGAAGATGTTGCCGAGCGGCGCAACCACGGTGCGAAACGCCTGGGGCAGCACCACGATGCCCAGGACCTGAGGGAAGGTGAGGCCTATCGATCGGGCTGCTTCGGCCTGGCCGCGGGAGACGGCGTTGATGCCGGAGCGCACGGTCTCGGCCACGAAGGCCGAGGTGTAGGCGCCGAAGACGATGACGGCTGAGACCTCAAAGGAGTACTGCAGGCCGATCTTGGTGAAGCCGAAGACGAACAGCAGCAGCAACACGGTGAGGGGCGTGTTGCGCAGCATCTGCACCCAGAGCGCCCCGGCCGCCCGGAGCGGCGGCACGGGGCTGACCCGGAAGGCGGCCACCGCCGTGCCCACCACCATGGCCGCCGCGAAGGAGGCGAGGGTGAGCACGACGGTGGTGCGCATGCCCTGGGCGTAGAGGCCCAGGTTGTCGAAGACGATGCTCAGGGCTTGGCGGTGGTGCTCGTCGTCGTAGCGGTGCCGCCGGCGTCGGTCGTGGCCGTTCCACCGGTGCTCGTGTAGCGGTCGATCTTCGGAGGCTGCGGCGTCTCCAGGCCGATCTTGCCCAGCGTCGCCTCGAAGGCCTCGGCCCACTCGCCGTTGTCGAAGATCTCCTCGAGGCGGCCGTTGATGAACTCGCGGAAGGCGTCGTCGCCCTTCTTGATGCCGATGCCGTAGGGCTCGTCGCTGAACGGCGCCTTGACGAGCTTGAAGGCTCCGTTGCTGGCCTGCACCAGGCCGGCCAGGATGGTGTTGTCGGTGGTCACGGCGACGACGCGGCCGTCGGTGAGGGCCTCGGCGCACTGGGAGTAGGTGTCGAACAAGGTGACGTCGGCGTTCGGTGCCTTGGCCCGGAGGTTCTTCTCGGACGTGGACCCCTTGGCCGTGCACACCTTCTTGCCGTTGAGGTCGCTAACCCCCTTTATGGTGTTGTCGTCCTTTTTGACCATGATGTCCTGCTCGGCCACGAAGTACGGCCCGGCGAAGTCGACCACCTCCTTGCGGGTGGGGCTGATGGTGTAGGTGGCGATCACCATGTCGACCTCGCCGTTCTGGATGAACGGCTCGCGGTTCTTGGACACCGACTCCTTGAACTCGATCTTGCTCTCGGCGTCAGCCGCGTCGCCCCCGAAGATGCCCGCGGCAATGAGCTTGGCGATCTCCACGTCGAAGCCCTCGACCTTGCCGGTGGCCGGGTTGTTCTGGCCGAACCCGGGCTGGTCGAACTTCACGCCCACCACGATCTTGCCCTTCTTCTGCAGGGTGTCCATCGTCGTGCCCGGCTCGAACTTGGGCGCCGCCTTCTCGTCCGCGGTGGCCCCGCCGCCCTGATCGCCGGGGTCGAGGGCGGGGTTCTGCTCGTCGCCGCACGCCCCTGCCACGAGGGCCATCAGCGCCAGCCCTGCCAGGACCCATCCGGTTCTCTTCATGGTGCCTCTCCTTTGTTCCTTGTCAGTGCGCCAGGATCTTGGACAGGAAATCACGGGCTCGGTCGCTTTCGGGGTCTGAGAAGAAGCGATCCGGAGCAGTGATTTCCACGATGCGGCCTTCATCCATGAACACCACCCGGCGAGCGGCCGACTTGGCGAAACCCATCTCGTGGGTCACGACGATCATCGTCGTCCCCTCCTCGTGGGCCAGCGCCAGCATCACGTCGAGGACCTCTTTGATCATCTCGGGGTCGAGGGCCGAGGTGGGCTCGTCGAACAGGAGCACCTTCGGCTCCATGGCCAGGGCCCGGGCGATGGCCACCCTCTGCTGCTGTCCACCCGACAGTTCCGCTGGGTAGGCGTGTGCCTTCGTCGCTATCCCCACCCGCTCGAGGAGTTGCATCCCCAGCGCCTCGGCGTCGGCTTTGGACCGCTTGCGCACCTTGCGGGGCCCCAGGGTGACGTTGTCGAGGACCGTCTTGTGGGCGAAGAGGTTGAACGACTGGAAGACCATACCGACGTCGGCCCGCAGCCGGGCGAGCTCCTTGCCCTCCTCGGGCAGGGGGACGCCGTCGATGGTGATGGTGCCCTCCTGGATCGGCTCGAGGCGGTTGATCGTGCGGCACAGAGTGGACTTGCCCGACCCCGAGGGGCCGATCACCACCACGACCTCGCCCCGCTCGACGCTGAGATCTATGTCGCGCAACACGTGCAGGTCGCCGAACCACTTGTTCACGCCGGCGAGGACGACGAGCGGCTGGCCGGGCATCGGCGGGACGATACCCCTCACCAGGAGAAGTCGCTGACCTCGCCTGCGGCCCATTCCTCCAACCGCCGCCGCGTCCCCGGCGATGCGTCGGCCGGCAGCCCAGCGGGGTCGAAGAACCCGATGCCCGCGATCTCCGCGTCGTCGACCTCCTCCTGGTGCCACGCCTCGACCAAGAACACCGAGATGTGGTCACTCTTGCCGCCCCGCAGGTTGGAGTACGTCCCCAGGAGCCGCAGCGGCCCGGTGATGGTGATGCCGCACTCCTGGGCCAGCTCTCGCTGCAGCGCCGTCACCAGCGACTCGCGCCGCTTGACCCCGCCTCCCGGAAGGTGCCACGCCGGCGGCCCGTAACTGTGGCGTACCAGCAGCACCCGACCCTGCTGGTCCACCACGAGCCCACGCACCCCTATCGTCCGCGGGCCGAAGATGCGCCAGACGATGCGGCGGGCGCGGTCGGCGAGACGCAGCAGGACGATCACTTGGCCACCGTCTGCCCGGATGCGTCCACCGTCACCCCGCCGGGCGCCCTGATCTGGTCGACCAGGCGTTCACCCGGCTGCACCTCCGCCCCGGGCCACACCACGGAGCGAATCACCTCTGCCCCGGCGCCGACCCTGGCATCGGGGGCGACGACGCTCTCGCCGCCGTTGGCCGCCAGGTTGGCGGCCAGGTAGCTGGCGGGCGTGCCGGTGTCGAACCAGGGACCGCAGTACCCGGCGAAGTCGAGGCGGCCCTCCTGCTCGGCCCGCCGCCAGAGCACCTCGTAGAGCCCCGACGGCTCGTCGCCAAGGTCGCGTACATCCGCCCATGGCAGGAGGCAGGCGCCGGCATAGAGACGGTCGCCGAAGTCGCCGGCGCCCGGAGAGGCGGGCACCGTCAGCAACCGCATCCGCTCACCGTCCCACCCAGAGACGAGAAGGCCAGCCAGGTCGGCCCGGTGCCAGGCGTCGGCGTTGTGCACGAGCACCGGCCGCCCCGCGATCCAGTGGCGCAAACGGCCGAGGGCCCCCGCCGTGCCCAGCGGCTCGGGCTCCTCGAGCGACAGGTGCACGCCGGCGCCGCCCAGGTGGGCCAGCATCTGGTCGCGGTGGGCGTGGACGTTGACGGCGACGTCGCCGGTCACGGCACGGACGTGGGCAATGGCCAGGTCGACCAGCGCCACGTTGCCCACGGGGCACAGGGCCTTGGGGCGCAGATCGGTGAGCGGGCGCAGCCGGGTGCCGAGGCCGGCCGCCAGGACAACCCCGGC
>JAHWJQ010000177.1 GCA_019348305.1 Actinomycetota bacterium | reverse complement strand
GAAGGGCGCGTCGGCGTCCGCGTCCGAGAACACGGCGACGGTGCCGACGCCCATCTCGCGACAGGTGCGGAAGACGCGGCGGGCGATCTCGCCCCGGTTGGCGACGAGCACGCAGGAGACCGGCATCAGTGCCTCCACACGCCGTAGCCGCGGGCGCCCTGGACCGGCGCGCCGTGCGCGACCGACAGGCACAGCCCGAGGACGTCGCGGGTGTCCCTCGGGTCGAGGATGCCGTCGTCGTAGACGCGTCCGGTGTTGGCGAGGGCGAGCGACTCCGCCTCGATCTGCGCCTCCACCAGCTCGCGCATCTGCGCGTCCGCCTCCTCGTCGTACGGCACGCCCTTGGACTCCGCGGACTGGCGCGCGACGATCGACAGGACGCCGGCCAGCTGCGCCGGCCCCATGAGGTGGAACAGGCGCGGGCGCTGCTGTTCGCGGCGAGGGAGCAACGGGTGCGGCCGGGCCTCGATGACAAGGTGCTCACGGAGTGGAACGCGATGTTCGTGAGCGCGCTGGCCGAGGCCGGCGCCGCACTGCAGAAGCAGGCCTGGCTCGACGAGGCCGCTCAGACGGCGGAGTTCCTCTTGTCCTCGCTGTTGGTGGACGGGCGGTGGCGGCGGTCCTGGCAGGGGGGCCGGGTCAACCCACGACTGCTGGCCTACGGCGTGGACCACGCCTGGCTGGTCGATGCCTTCACGCGCTTGGCCGAGGCCAGGGGCGAGGCCCGCTGGATCGACGCTGCCCGCCAGGCCGCCGATGCCCTGCTCGAGCTCTTCTTCGACGAGGACGAGGGCGGCGTGTTCACGGTGGGGCGTGACGCCGAGCAACTCATCGTCCGCCAGAAGGACGTCTACGACGGAGCGACACCGTCGGCCAACGGGGTGGCCTCCGTCGCCCTGCTGCGCCTCGGTGCCCTGACCGGCGACTCCCGCTACACCGGCGCCGGGGAGCGGATCCTCACGTGGCTGGCGCCGGCTATGGCGGCGGCCCCGCAGGCCTTCACCTACGCGCTGGGAGGCGTCGACCTGTTGGTCTCGGGGATCGACGAGGTCGCGGTGGTTGGTGATCGCCGAGATCTGGTCGAGGTGGTACAGGCGCGTTACGTCCCCAGCGTGGCGCTCGCCTGGGGCGAGCCCTACCCGTCACCGTTGTGGGAAGGACGCAGCCCCGGCCTCGCCTACGTGTGCCGCGACTTCGCCTGCCGGGCGCCGGTGGAGCGGGTCGAGGACCTCGTCGCGCAGCTGGTCGGCTGAGTACCGAGCATCCCCGCACTGCACCTGCGGGATCGCCACAATGAGCATGACGATGAGAGCCGAGACGACGACAACGCCGCGGGCGCGCCTCCTGCTCCTGGCCGGCGACACCTCCGGTGGCGGGGCGGTCGACCTGGCCACCGGCGCCCTTCTCCGGCTCCGGTGGTCGGTGCCCAGCGGGCCCTTTGCTCCCTATGCCGTGGTCGAAGCAGAGCGGGACTGGGACGACAGCTCGCCCTTTGCCGCCGACTCCATCGTCGCCGGCGGACCAGTCGTCGTGGGGCGGATGCAGGGCCGGAGGGTGGCGCGTCTGCTCAAGCCGTTGGTACACCCACCCAACGCTCCTCTGCTCGGAGCGCTCACTCCCACCGTTCCTTATTGGACGCTGCGCAGCGACCAGCCCTCGTTGACCCTGGTCGAGCCCGACGGCGGCCCTGTGGTGGAGCGCGATCCGGCGCTGCGGTTGCGGTGCCGGTTCCGATGGCGCCGCCTCGACCACGACCTGCCGCTCGACGATCCGGCCTTGGAGGAAAAGCTCTCCCACCCCACGGCAACCCAGCTCACCGGCGCCACCCTCGCCCGCGCCCTCGGCTGGAAGCCTGACCGCCTGCTCGTGGCGCTGACCCCGCCCCGCAACGGGCTGTGCCACAAGGTGGTGGGGGGCCTGCTGCCGCGCCCTTAGCCCGGCTGGGGCCCCAACCCCAGCCTCCTCCCGAAGCGTGGGCGGCCCCTGCCCCACGCCGGGCCGTGTTGCCCTAGGGCGTGACGTCGCGCTCCGCGCTCACGGCCTCGCCCTGACCGGCCCGGCCCTCTGGCGTGCGACCCCGCCGGCTGCGGGCGACGACGATGACGAAGACGGCGAACAGGATGAAGATGATGGGCACGTAGATGCCCACCGCGTTTGCAGCGGCGTAGACGACCATGCACTGGTCTTACCCGCGGCCGGCGGAGCCGGATCTTTCAATCGCCGGGCCGGCGGGTAGGGCGGGCGCCCACAGGGGTCCACAGGAGGTAAGCGATGTCCGAGCAAGAGACCACCGCGAGCGGTCAGCTTGGCGACCAGGAGGGGTTGCCCGGTGAACCGGGCACGCTCGAAGGCGAGACGGGGCCCACCGAGACCGACCCGCAGACCGCCACCGGTGAAGACGCCGGCGATGTGGGCGGCGAGAGCATGAGCGACGAGTTGGGAGAGGTGGCCGGCGGGGGCGAGATATCCGACACGGGCCCCAGCTCCTGACCGCAGCCGGCGGAGAAGGGGCCGCCGAGACGGTCCCACCCCCTTCGTAAGCTGAAGGGGTGAGCGACGTGGGCCGCCGCCCCCTCTACGGCCTCGACATCGAGACCGACACCTCGGCCGACGGTCTCGACCCGGGGGTGGCGGGGGTGCTGGCGGTGGCGCTGTCGTGCGAGGAGACGGGCGAAGTGGTCTTCACCGGCGGCGAAGTCGGCATTCTGACGGCCCTCGACGCCCACCTGCGAGATGCCGAGCCGGGCGTTGTCGTGACCTGGAACGGTGGTGCCTTCGACCTGCCCTTCCTGGCCAGCCGAGCGACCGCGGCCGGCGTCCGCCTGGGGCTGAACCTGGCGTGGGAACCGGGCGCCTCCCGTGCCGGGCGCTGCCCGCTTCCTGGGCGCCTCGGCACCTATGCCGCCTCGTGGTACGGCCACCGCCATCTCGATGCATACCGGGCCTGGCGCCGCCTGAGTGACCCCGACGTCCGGTGCGGGCTCAAGGGGGTGGCCCGCTCGGTCGGCCTGGCCGCGGTCGAGCTCGACGACGTGACGCAGGTGCATGGCCTCGGCCTGGGCCAGCTCCGCCGCTACGTGGCGAGCGACGCCTCTCTCGCCCGCCGGCTGGCCGAGCTGCGGTGGCCGGAGGTGCGCCGCTTCCTCGACCGCATGCCCGCCGGGGGCCAGCTCACGTTCGGCTGAGCCACCGGCCGGCCCTCAGCGGTACTGCTCCAGTAGCCGGCTGGCCGCCGCTGCCCCGAGACCCGCCAGCGCGGGCGGGGAAAGCACCCGGGCGTCGGGCCCCACCCGAAGCAGCAGGCGCTCCAACCACCGCTCCCCGGCCACCGCCAGCCGGACCCGCAGCCTCTCCCCGTCCAGCTCCTCGACCTCCAGCGCGTCGTAGGACTCGACCACCCAGCGCGCCGCTGGCGGCAGCTCGAGCTCCACCACGGTGGCCTCGGGCCCGCCCGAGAACGCCCGCTCGGGAACCCGGAAACCCGACGGCCGCTCGAAGGTCTCGCCGGTCGGCTCGGCCACTCGCAGCCGGTCGAGCCGGAAGTGGCGCACCTCGCCGCTGCGCGAGTCGCGGGCCGCCACGTACCAGCGGCCCTCGCGTGAGAAGACCAAGAAGGGGTCGATGACCCGCTCGGTGAGCTCGTCCCGCCAGGCCGAGTAGTAGGTCACGGCCAGGCGCTGCCCTTGCTCGGCTGCCTCGCGCACGGCGCCCAGCAGCTCCGGCGACTCCAGCTCCACGGCGACGCTGGCGCTCGAGCCGACGGCGGTCTCCAGCTTTCGCAGGGCGGCGCCCAGCGGGCCGTCGGCCTCGGCGCCGGGAACAGCCAGCAGTGCGCGCCCGGCGGCCAGCACGGCGAAGCCCTCCGCCGGCGTGAGGCGCATGGGGCGGTTGAAGAAGGGCCCCTTCCAGGCGAGGACACTGCCGTCCTCGTCGAGCACCACCGAGATCAACTCGTCGGCGCCATAGGGCGGAACCCCACAGCACATGACGAGGTTGAGGTCGCGTACGACCTCCTCCTCGCTCACGTCGAAGCGGCGGGCCAGCTCCGCCACCGTCGACCCCTCCTCCTCCAGCAGCCAGGGCACCATCACCAGCATCCGGCGCAGCCGTCCCGCGAAGTTGCTCGACCCCCGGGCCATCAGCTGTGGCCGGCGTCGGCTACCGCAGCGAGCCAGTCGACCAACTCCGAGCGCAGATCCGGTGGGCTGAGCACAACGGCATGGTCGAGGAAGCCCAGGACCCACGAGCGGAAGGCGGCCCGCTGCACCACCGGCAGGGTGATGGTGACCGACCCGTCGTCGTGGCGCTCCACCGACCCCGAGGGGCCGACGTCGGCCAGCGCCTTGGAGGCAAGGACCGAGTCCACCCGCAGCGTCGCCGTCTCGGGCTGCTCGGCGCCGATGAGCCACGGCTCTCGCGGCATCGCCGGCGCCCCTTCCGCCGAAGGCGCCGGCGGAGCCGACGTGCCGGCGGCGCCCACCTCCACCTCCCCCTGGATGCGGTCCACCCGGAAGTTCCGCACCGCCTGGCGGAGCCGGTCGAAGCCCTGGAGGTACCAGTGACCGTCGCGGAAGAGCAGGCGAGCGGGCTCGACGGTACGAGTCGCGCCGGAGTGAGAGAAGGTGACCGTGGCCCGCCGCCGGATGGCCGAGTGCAGGGTGGGCAGGTGCGGGTGCTCGTCGAGGTCGGCGAGCAACGTCAAGCTCCCCGCCTCCTGTTCACCGCCCGGCCCTCCGAGGCGCAGCTTGCGCAGCGCCCAACCGCCT
>JAHWJQ010000176.1 GCA_019348305.1 Actinomycetota bacterium | reverse complement strand
AAAGCCAGGAGCAGCACAACGGTCCGGTAGAAGTTGGGGTCGTCGAGGGCCGGCGTGGCCACGAGCAGGCGACCGGGCGCCGGCAGGGGTGCGTCCACCCTCTAGGTCTACCCCGCCCCCCGACTCCGGTCTGCTCCGAACGACAGTGATGATCCACGTCATGGAGTTCATCAACTGATAGCCAGACGGCAGGGTTCCACTCACCTGGTCTGACCCCCCGAACGGCCGGCCCCCTCCGGGGTGCCCTTGAAGCGACCAGTCGGCCAGGTGAGTCGAGTCCTGTCGTGCACGCACCGGTCGGGCGAACGTGACCGAAGAGGCGCCTGAGCAGAGGCCCCATCACTGTCCTGTCCGCCCTCCCGGGCGGTGCGTGCCACCCCAAAGCCAACGAGACAAGGAGTGGCGATGACCACCATCGCGCATCACGAGCCGCGCCCGGTGACGGGCGGCGTCGACACCCACAAGGACGTCCACGTGGCCGCCGTGCTCGACGAGCTCGGCCGGCTGCTGGCCACCGGCAGCTTCCCTACCACTCGCCACGGCTACCGCCGCCTGCTGCGCTGGCTGCGCTCCCATGGTGAGCTCGTCGCCGTCGGGGTGGAGGGCTGTGGATCATGGGGCGCCGGGCTGGCCCGGTTCCTGGCCGCCCGAGGGGTGAGCGTGGTCGAGGTGAACCGACCCAACCGCCAGAACCGAAGGTTGCGCGGCAAGTCCGACACCGTCGACGCCGAAGCCGCCGCCCGCGCCGTGCTCAACGGCCAGGCCAACGTCATCCCCAAGGCGGGCATCGGGCCGGTCGAAGCCCTCCGCCAGCTGCGTATTGCCCGCTCAGGGGCCATGAAGGCCCGCACCGCGGCGGCCAACCAGCTCCACAGCCTGTGCGACACCGCACCCGACCACATCCGCTCCCAGCTCGCCGGCGTGACCTTGCGCAAGAAGGTGGCGATAGCGGAGCGGTGGCGGCCCGGCACGATCACGACCGTCGAGGTGGCGGCCAAGCGAGCGTTGATGACCGTCGCCCGCCGCTGGCGCGCCTTGGACGAGGAATCCCGCGAGCTCTCGCGTCACATCAAGGCCATCCTCGACGACATCGCCGCCCCGCTCCTTGCCGTCCACGGCGTCGGCTACGAGACCGCTGGACAGCTCCTCGTCACCGCCGGCGACAACCCCGAGCGCCTCGCCCACGAGAAGTCGTTCGCCGCGCTCTGCGGGTCATCGCCCGTCCAGGCGTCATCGGGGAGAACCAACCGGCATCGCCTCAACCGCGGCGGTGACCGACGCGCCAACTCGGCGCTGTGGACGGTCGTCCTCGTCCGCATGGGCAGCCACACGCCGACCCAGAACTACGTCGCCCGCCGGACCGCCGAAGGGCTCTCCAAGCCGGAGATCATGCGCTGCCTCAAGCGCTACGTCGCCCGCGAGCTCTTCCCGCTGATCCAACACATCACTGCCCCGGCGACCCTCGAGGAAGGAGACGCCGAACACCGCCAAATTGCTGCTTGACATCAAGAGGCGATTCGCGTAGTGAGCTACTCGCGGCGCTGGGCCACGGTAGGTCCCCGCGATCCCCGCCTCACTTCGTCGGCGGCCTCCCGCTCGATAATGCGCGCACCGACCGACGGCAGGGTGTCGCAGACATCACCGCTGGGCCGCCCGGGGAACGGCACCAGGAGGGCGCCCGAGTCCTCCGCTACCTGCGCCCGGTAAGGCGGTGCGGCCGAGCTGTCCGAGGTGTTCGCTTGGTTCCCGGCCCGCCGCGGCTCGGGAGAAGGGAGCAACATGACCCCGACCACGACTACCACCTCCGTCGTCCTCGTCGACGAGCTCGGCTCGGCCCGCTCGGCTGTCGCCGGGTTCCTTGCCGGCTACTGCGGCGCCACCCGGCGCAGCTACGCGACCGACCTGCGCATCTTCGCCGCCTGGTGCGCCGAGGCGAAGCGCGAGCTGTTCGACGTGCGCCGGGCCCACCTCGAGCTCTTCGGCCGGTGGATGGAGGAGAACGGCAAGATGCGCTCCACCGTGGCCCGAAGGCTGTCCACGCTGGCCAGCTTCTACCGCTACTGCGAGCAGGAGGGCCTCATCGAGCGCAACCCGGCCGCCAACGTCCGCCGTCCCAAGGTGGACTACGAGTCCCGCACCCTGGGCCTGGACCGCAACGAGCTGGGCGCCTTCCTGGTCCAGGCCGGTCTCGCCTCGGCCCGAGACCACGCCTTGGCGTCGCTTCTGGCCCTCAACGGGCTGCGCATCTCGGAGGCCCTGGGGGCTGACGTTGACGACCTCGACTACGAGCGGGGCCACCGGACGCTCAAGATCCTGCGCAAGGGCGGCAAGCACGCCGTCATACCGCTGGCGCCTCGGACGTCGCGGGCGCTGGACCTCTACATCGCGGAGCGCGCCACGGGCCCCATCTTCCTCGGCGCCAACGGGGACCGTATGGACCGCTACGCGGCGGACCGGATGGTCAAGCGCCTGGCTCGGCGGGCCGGGATCACCAAGCGGATCAGCCCACACAGCCTCCGGCACAGCTTCATCACCGCCGCCCTCGACGCCGGCGTGGCCCTGCGGGACGTGCAGGAGGCGGCCAGCCACGCCGATCCCCGGACCACCATGCGCTACGACCGGGGGCGGAGGTCGCTCGACCGCCACGCCACCTACGTGGTGGCCACCTTCCTGGCCGGCGCCTCCCGCTGATCATGGGCGGCATGCGGGCGATACCGTGCGTCGGTAACGCCCGCACCCGCCGGAACTCGGGCGGTCCCGGGGTGCCCCCGAGCCGGCGTTGGGGGACGGTGGCTGGGGCCGGGATGGTCGTCGTTCTGGGGCACCCCATGCCGCCCGCAGCGTCACTATCGTTCACAGAGCCGCCGCAGTGGGCCGGTGCCGGACCCGGGTCGGATCACCCGGTCGTGATCGAGCGCACGGTGGGCTGCAGGGCCGACCCGGCCTACGGCGTCTTCTCCGCGTCCGGCTCGTCGGCATCGCCTTGGGCGCGTTGCTCGGCCACCTCCGCCCTTCCCACCTGGACCAGGCGGAGCACAGTGACTAGCCCTACGCCGCCCAGCATGTTGCCGAAAGTGGCCCAGGCCAGTACCCCCAGCCAGTCCAGGTAGCCGTACGGGGCGCCGACGTGCAGCCCTGCGAAGAGGATGAGGGACACCACGATGGCGTGGTTCAACTTGCCCGCAGCCAACAGGAAGGCCGCGGCCGCGGCAGCGACCAACCGGCCCAGCTCCGACTCGCTGCCGTCCTGCATCCACGTCATGAGGGTGATGACGGCGCCGCCCATGATGGCCGCGGCGAAGGACTCCCATCCCAGACCCAGGTCGATGTAGTGCTCGGCCGACTTAAGCGCCGTGGCTTCCAACTTCGGCACGGCAGACATCGCCACCGCCATGATCACCCAGCCGCCAACAAGGTTGGTGACGAGGGCACCGGCCCAGAGCTTGACGACCGAGACCGCCCTGGCCCTCCCAGCGGCGACGGCGGCGATGGGAACCAGGAAGTTCTCAGTGAACAGCTCGCTCTTGGCTAGGGCCAAGGCTATGAAGCCAATGGTGAAGGCCAGTCCACCCAGAAACTCGTTGTGGGTGCCGTGCTCGACCAACAAGAGTGCGAACACGCCGACGCCGACGTCGATGCCCCCTAGCGCCCCGGTGGCCAACAGGATGGGCCAGCCGCGCTTGAGGCGCTGCTCGCCCTCTTGGATCGTCCGCTGGAACGTGGAGCTGACCTCATCGGTCATCGCTCCACGCTGCCCGAGGCGGCTCTCGCCCGCAAACCAAGCGTGGTGGCCTCAGTCTCGGGGCACGAACCTCGACCGCCCGCTCGGGAAGAGCGATGCATGCCTTCCTCCCAGTCAGGTAGGCCCCACAGTGGCCAAGCAGCGACAGGCTCCCGATGCGCGAGGGCGCCCCTAACGCGCGTCCCAGAAGACGCCACTCGGACGACCTTGCCGCGTCCCCTTGGTGCCGGTCGGGGGCACCCCGTAACGGCACCAGCGCACCGCTCGGTAATGCGAAGGAGCTGAACCGTGGTCGGCGTCCTATCTACAGAGGGCTCCACGGCCGCGGGTAGGACCAATCAGACCGGCTCGGACAGGTCGGCGATGATCCGCTCGATCTCGTTGAGAGCGAAGGCGGCCAGTTGCCGCTGGGCCGCCTCGGCGGCGGCGTCGGTCTCTTCCAAGTCGCCGAGTACGACGATGTTCTCGTCGTTGAGGATGGTCGCCGGCTCGGTGTAGTTGAAGCTGCCGGCGATCACCATGCGCTCGTCGATGACCATCAGCTTGTGGTGGACCTTGCGCACCCCCGTGCCGGGCCTGTTCTGGAACAGCTCCACGCCGGCGGCCTTGAGGTTCTCGGTGGCGGCCCACTTGGCCGCCCCCTGCACCCGGTCGAGGACCCCTCGGAGGCGCTTCAGCGGACCGACGAGGCGCAGCATGGTGTCGTCGATGCCGGAGGACCGGGCGAAGGTGAACATGGCGAAGTCGATGCTCTCCTTCGCCTTGAGCATCTGTTTCATGATCTCCATCTCGGGGCCGTGGCGGGGGGCGAAGAGGGGCTTGACACGAACGCGCCCGAGGCGGAACTCCACCGGGCGGGGCTCGTGGCGCTCGTGGAGCTCGCCGAAGGTTCCCGAGCGCATCCGCTCGAACTCAGCCATGTACTGATCTGCGGCCCGTCTGCCTCGCAGCACGAGGAGATGGTTGAGGTTGTTGCCGCGTATTGAGGAACCCACCCCCGGGTTGGTGCCGGTGTCGGTCAGGGTGAAGTTGGCCGAGCCGGTGAGAACCGCC
>JAHWJQ010000175.1 GCA_019348305.1 Actinomycetota bacterium | reverse complement strand
GCAGGCCCTCGCCGGCCAGCGCCTCGGCCAGTGCCTGGCAGTTGCGCACCACCGCCGCCGCGTAGTCGGCGAAGGAAGGCTGAGCGGCCTCGAAGAAGGCGACCGCCTTGGCGGCGATGACGTGTTCGAGGGGGCCGCCCTGCAGGCCCGGGAAGACCGCCTTGTCGATGGCATCGGCGTGCTCGGCCCGGCTGAGGATGCATCCGCCCCGGGGGCCGCGAAGGGTCTTGTGGGTCGTGAAGGTGACGACGTCGGCGTGGGGGACGGGGCTCGGGTGGACGCCACCGGCGATGAGGCCGGCGATGTGGGCGGCGTCGAAGAGGAACAGCGCCCCCACTTCCTGGGCGATGCGGGAGAAGGGCTCGGGGTCGATGATGCGGGGGTAGGCGGTGGCGCCGGCCACGATCATCTTCGGCCGCTCCCGCTGGGCCAGCTCGGCCACCTGGTCGAAGTCGATGCGTTCGTCGCTGGGCGTCACGCCGTAGGAGACGAAGCGGTAGAGCTTGCCCGAGGCGTTGACCGGCGACCCGTGGGTCAGGTGGCCGCCCTGGTCGAGGCGCATCCCCAAGATGGTGTCGCCGGGCTGCAGCAAGCCGAGGTAGACGGCCATGTTCGCACTGGCGCCCGAGTGCGGCTGCACGTTCGCGTGCTCGGCGCCGAACAGCGCCTTGACCCGCTTGCGAGCCAACTCCTCGGACTCGTCGATGACGTGGTTGCCGCCGTAGTAGCGCTTGCCCGGGTAGCCCTCGGAGTACTTGTTGGTGAGCACCGACCCGGTGGCCGCCATGACCGCCGGCGAGGTGAAGTTCTCCGAGGCGATCAGCTGCAAGGTGGTGGTCTGACGCTCGAGCTCGCGCTCGAGGATGGCGAACAGCTCGTCGTCGTGGGGCAGCTCAGGCATCGTGGGCCTCCTCGGGCAGGACAAGGGCCACCAGGCGGTCGGTGAGGTCCTCGATCTCGGCGGCAGTGGCCTCGTAGCGGGAACGGGGGGAGCCGATGGGGTCGAAGATGTCGTCGAGGTCGCTGTCGCCCATGAGGTCGCTGCGGGAGCGACCGGCATGCGCCTTCGACAGCCATTCCTCGAGCGGTTGGCCCGCCGACCGTGGCCCGATCTCCTCGCCCCGGCGCACCAGCTCCTTGAGCGTGAACGCCCGCGGCCAGGCAGCGGGCACCAGCACCACGGCCTCGCGCACGTGCATCCGGGCCATGCCCAAGACGAGGTCGGCCCCCCTCACCAGCTCTGCCGTCAACGTCCGGCTGCGGTGGGAGCCGAGGTCGATCCCCCGCGCCCCCAGCACGTCGACACCGTGGGCGCTGGCCGGCCGCCCCGCGTCCAGGAGCCCCGCGGAATGGACACGGGCGCCGTGTCCCCGGGCCGCCAGACGGTGGCGGAGCATGCCCTCGGCCATGGGCGAGCGGCAGATGTTGCCGGTGCACAGGAAGAGCACGTCGATGGGCGGACACTACTCACCGCGGGGCCCGAACTCGATTGTCCTCAGGATCTCCGCCCACGGGACCCGGCCCTCCCGCAACAGTCGCGGTCGCTCGCCGGTGCAGTCGACCACAGTCGATGGAGCCCCCTCGCACGGGCCGCCGTCGACCACCAGCGCCACTGCGCCGGCCAGGGCATCGGCCACGCCCTGCGCGGTGGCAGGGGTGGGCTGGCGGTGGCGGTTGGCCGACGTCGTCACGAGAGGCCCGACCTGCGACGCCAGGTGCCGCGCGAGGTCGTGGCCGGGGCAGCGGAGGCCGATGGTCGTCGGGTCGCCGCCGAGATCGAAGGACCGACTGGCGGGGCCCCGGTGCAGCACGAGGGTGAGCGGGCCTGGCCACCACCGCTCCATCAGCCGGCGCGCGGTGGCCGTCACGGCGCTCGCCAGAGCAAGGGCCTGTTCGTGGTCGGACACCAGGACGGGCAAAGCCACCTCCGTCGGGCGCTCCTTGGCCACGAACAGCCGGGCCGTGGCGCCGGCCACCGACGCAGCCACCGCCACGCCGTAGACGGTGTCGGTGGGGATGGCCACCACTTCGCCACTCTGCAGCGCAGCCACCACGCGGGAGATCGCCGGCGCTGACGACGCCGGAACGATCACCGGCTCGCGCACCGGGCTACGAGAATGCGCTCGCGGTCGCAGAGGTCGAGCCGTACCTCCACCTCCTCGAAGCCGGCGTCGCGGGCCATGGCCGCCGCCTCGCCGGCCTGGTGCGGCGCGATCTCCACCACCAGGGCTCCGGGGCGGGCCAGCCACGACGGGGCCTCCTTCACGATGGTCTGAACGTCCTCCAGGCCCGTCGGCCCCGCCCGCAGCGCATCCGCCGGCTCCCAGTCCTGCACCTCGGCGGGGAGCACCTCGGCGTCGGCTACGTACGGGGGGTTCGACACCACGAGGTCGATGTGGCCGGCCAGCAACGGGGGCAGCGGGTCGAACCACGACCCCTCCGCCAGGCGCACCCGACGGCCGGCGAGGGTGCCGAGGCCGGCCAGGTTGGCCCGGGCCACGGCCAGCGCGTCAGGCGAACGCTCCGTCGCCCAGACCCGGCTCGCCGGTGCCTCCAGGGCGATGGACAGCGCGATCGCTCCCGAGCCGGCACCGAGGTCGACCACGGTCGGCCCCGGTACCCCACTGCTGCGCGGGAAGTGCCGCAGCGCGCTCAGCTCGGCCAGGGCCACCTGGACGACCATCTCGGTCTCGGGGCGGGGGATGAGCACCCGGCGGTCGAGGTAGAGGTCGAGGCGCCGGAACCCCCACTGACCGAGCACGTACTGGAGGGGCTCCCCCGCGGCCCGCCGCTCGACCAGGTCGTCGAAGAAGGGCAGGGCCCGCTCGGGGACGGCGTCGTCCAGCCCCAGCAGGTAGGAGGTCCCATCGTTGCCGGAGGCCCGCTCGACCAGCCGGCGCGCCTCGGCCGGCGAGCCGAGCCGGGCGGCGGCCCGCACGAAGAGGTCGCGCCACGTCGGCACGGTCGTCAGTCGCCGCGCAGCTGCCGTGCCCGCTCGTCGGCCACCAGTGCGTCGTGGATCTCGTCGAGCTCCCCCGCCCCCAGGATCTTGTCGAGCTTGTAGAGCGTGAGGTTGATGCGATGGTCGGAGACCCGGTTCTCCTTGAAGTTGTAGGTGCGGATCTTCTCCGAGCGCCCGCCGCCCCCCACCTGCCCCCGGCGCTGCTCGGACTGCTCGGCCGCCGCCCGGTCCTGTTCGAGCTTGAGGAGGCGGGCCCGCAGCACCTGCAGCGCCTTGGCCCGGTTCTGGATCTGGCTCTTCTCGTCCTGCATGGCCACCACCACCCCGGTGGGCTTGTGGGTGATGCGCACGGCCGAGTCGGTGGTGTTGACGCTCTGGCCGCCGGGGCCAGTGGAGCGGTAGACGTCGACGTGCAGGTCGTTGGGGTCGATGTCGACGTCCACCTCCTCGGCCTCGGGTAGCACGGTGACGGTGGCCGAGGAGGTGTGGATGCGGCCCTGGGACTCCGTCGCCGGCACCCGCTGCACCCGGTGGACACCGCCCTCGAACTTCATCCGGGTCCAGACCCTGTCACCTTTGACCAGGAAGGTGATCTCGTTGAACCCGCCCATGTCCGAGGCGTCGGAGCCGAGGACGTCGATCTTCCAGCCCTGGCGCTCGCCGTAGCGCACGTACATCTCATAGAGGTCCCGGGCGAACAGGTTGGCCTCCTCGCCGCCCTCGGCTCCCCGGATCTCCACGATGACGTTCTTCTCGTCGTTCTCGTGCTTGGGCAGCAGGAGGACCTTGAGCTCGTCCTCCAAGGCCGAGATGCGGGCCTCGGTCTCTTCGGCCTCGTCCCACATGCCGAGCTCCTTGGCCGCCCCCAGGTCGTCGAGGGCACTGCGGTAGCCGCGGTAGGCGAGCACGATGGGCTCGAGCCGCTTGAAGCGGCGGGACTCCTCGCGCAACCGGCGCTGGTCGCTGAGCACCTCGTTGTCGCCGAGGCGCGCCAGGACGGCCTCGTACTCCTTTTCCAGGTCGGCGAGCCGTTCGAGCACCGTCTCTCAATGTAGGGCGGTCAGAGCCCTCGCCACCCCTCCGGAAGAGTGACTATCTCGGCCGGCACCACCAGCGCGGCGGTCAGTTCCCGGGTCAGCGGGTGGTCGTCACCCTCGGGCACGCAGAAGACCAGCCGCGGCTCGCGCCCGTCGGCCAGCCAGGCGTCGGCGCCGGCCGGGACCACGTCGACGTCGACCCCGACCGAGCACACGACCAACAGCGGCTCGCCGTCGGGAGCGACGCCGGCGGCCGGCGCCGGCGCCAGTTGGCGAAGGTCTTCACGAGGGAACGGGGGCGCCACCGCCTCGAGGTGCTTGGCCCCGACCAGCTCGGGGCGTCGGATCACCACCGCCCGCAGCCAGCGCTCGGGAGCCAGGTGGTAGGCGGCGTGCCCGAAGCCGGTGGGCACTCGGTGCTCGGCCACGAGACGGATGACCTCGAACAGCTCGTCGCGGCCCTGGTTTTCCCCCCGGACCTCTCGCTGGGCCTCCCGGTCGTGCTTGCCCACGCCGACGGCCAGCTGCGGCCGCTCGGGCCCGCCACCCCGCTCAGAGGGCCGCTCGGGCCCAGGCTGGCCCATCTCCACCCGGGCGACCTCCAGCCCGAGCACCTCGGCGCGCAGGATGCCCTCCTCGACCACGCACTCGGCGCCGAGCTGTTCCAACATCGGCCGCATTTCCTCGACGCGGGGGTCGAGGCGAGGCTGGGGGCGGAGCGGCTCAGGTTGCGCCTCGTAGACGGCCGTCCCTTCGATGCCGTAGACGTGGACCGGGCGGTCGAACAGGGTGGCCCGCCGGGCCAGTGTGCCCGCCCCG
>JAHWJQ010000174.1 GCA_019348305.1 Actinomycetota bacterium | reverse complement strand
CACCACACCGTCGCAAGATGCTGGACAATCGCACCGGAGCGGAGTCCATGGCCAACAATTTTCCGGTCACGCCGCCGGCGTACGGGGAAACCCGCAGCCATCCGGGGAGCCGGGTCTTTCTGGGGCGCGCATGAAGTGCCGCTAGTCGCGGCCGCCGGGCACCAGGCGTCTCGCTGGGCGCTCCCGGGTTCGGCGCACCGATTATCCAGTACGAAAGGACCAGCCGCACGGTCGGAGGGTCATCCCTCCAAGGCGCCGTGTCGGGGCCGACGCTGCTGCCGCTACCGGGCTCTGAGGACCCATGGGATACGACGCTCGTTCGGCTTGTGGCGCCAAGCTGCAACCCTTCCAGGGGGGCTACGCATCTAAGGGTTGTGGCGGCGGTGGAGGTGGTGACAGGCGTGGAGGCTCAGGTTGAGGAGTTGTATCGCAAGCACCGTCCGGGCCTCGTCCGGTTGGCCTTCCTGCTCACCGGATCCGCCCATGTGGCGGAGGAGCTGGTCCAGGAGGCGTTCTTGAGCCTGCAACCCCGCTTCGGACAGGTGCGCGAGCCCGTCGCCTACATCCGCCAGATCGTCGCCAACGGCGCCCGTCAACATCACCGCCGGGTGGCTGTGGAGCGCCGGCACGCCCCCAGGCCACCGGGACCAGCACTGGCACCGGAGATCGACGAGACGTGGGAAGCGCTCTGGCGGCTACCGGAGCGACACCGAGCGGCGCTCGTGCTGCGCTTCTACGAGGACCTGACCGTACGGGAGGTCGCCGCCGCGCTCGGGTGTCGTCTGGGGACGGCGAAGTCGCTGATCCACCGGGGGACCAAAGCCTTGAAGGAGGTGTTGCGTGATGACGCTTGATGTGGAGGACAGGCTCCGTCGCACCCTGCACGACGTCGCCTCACGCCTCGAAGTCGGGGACGATGAGCTGAACCATGCCCGTCGCGGTCCTGTCGCCAGCCGGCCGCGGTGGCTGCCGCTTGCGATCGCCGCCGTGGTGGTTCTCGTGGTGGGTGCCGCCGCAGCACTCACCGGGTCCGACGACGATGCCTCGGTGGTCGCCGGACCAGACCCCGCAGTCACGACCACTCCGCCGGCGTCGTCGATGGCCGACACGAGCTGGACCCTGGCGATCCTCAGCTCCGACGGGATGACACTGGAGATCACTGTCGGCATCCGACCGGCGGGAGAGGGCCCGTGTGAGCAGCAGTTTCGCTACGAGGTGACCGAGACCGAGCACGCTGTGACTGTCGCTTTTGCCGAAGTTGAGCAAACGACCACGACGACGGAACCGGTCGCGTGCGACGATGTGCTCCGACCGCAGTCCTTCGAGATCGAGTTGGATAGCCCGTTGGGCGACCGAGCGTTGTACGACGGGGTACAACCGCAGCCGCGGCAGGTCTGGCGCTTGGCCGAGGTCGTTGCGCCCACGGTGCTACCCGACGGCGTCACGGCCGACGACCTGCGCCGCAGCCCGGGAACCGACTTCGGGCCGGCGCACTGGTCGCAACACGCCGACGTCCCCTCGGGCCCCGGGTGGGATCTCTGGATCGACCAGGGACGAGCGGGCTCGTTCACGCCACCGTCGGGCGACGTCATCGCCACGACCGAGATCCACGGCAACGAGGCCACAATCTACGAGTACTTCAATCACACCGGCCACATGGTGCACTGGACCGAGGGCGGGCTCGACATCACCGTCCGCGCCGAGCTTCATACGGCGAACATGTCGGAGCCGCAGACCTTCGCCAACCCAGACGTCGCCTTCATCGACGATGTCCTACTCCGAGTCGCAGACGGCATCGCTATCCAATGAGAGTCGTTTCGTCCGGCGCGCATACGTGCCGCTCGCGCGGGGCTCGAGCGGCGACGCCCGACGGCGCGCCGTCGCGGCCCACGAGCACCGATCGCTGCTTCGCGCTGGCGTCGCCCGTCGGCGACCCGGCAGTAGGAGTGCCATGAGCCACTTGCCCCGCCGCGCGCTCTGTTGCACGGGTCGCGGGGCGCACAGGCAGTTCAGATCGCCGAATAGGCCCCCAGGTTGGGGCTGAGGTAGCGCCAGCCGTGCTCGGCCGCGGTGGCCGCCCTCGACTGGCGGCTTGCGGCCAGGCGAGCTCCGACAGCGGCAGCGCGGAGCATGGGAGCATGGACGTGGTGACCGCAAGCAGCGACGACAAGGCGAAGGGCCGCCTCGTTATCATCACTGGGCTCCCCGGGAGCGGGAAGACGACGCTGGCAACTGACCTGGCAGTGTCCATGCCTGCGGTACGAATGTGTCCCGACGACTGGATGATGTCGTCTGGCATCGACCTCTGGAACTCCGGCGTCCGGACTCGGATCGAGCATTTCCAGTTCGACCTCGCACTCGACCTGCTTCGTACTGGGATCAACGTCATCATCGAATGGGGTGTCTGGGCTCGCGAGGAGCGGGACGCGCTGCGGGACGCGGCGCGCGCAGTAGGCGCCTCGGTCAAACTTCGCCACGTCAGTGCTCCCGTCGAAGAGCTATGGAGACGACTCGTCGAGCGTGACCTCGAAGGGCGATGGGGATCTCGCTCAATTCGGCGACACGAACTCGAGGAGTGGGCGGAAGCCTACGAGCCGCCCACCGACGAAGAGCTGGGGACCTACGACTCCCGGGCATCAGGGTGACGACGATGCCACGTGCCGCCCCCTCGGTGTCACTGCTGCCGCTCCCCTGGTCCCTGGCATGCTGCCTCCCACCGAGCGCGACCGATCGACGGCACTGGTCGCCGTTCGGTCGGCTCGAATGCTGGGACGGGCGGGGACGACACTGCGCCCCGCACGGCTTCGACGCGCCCGAAACCGGCCCGTTGACAGAAGGAGTCTTCGATCAGACGAGAACCTGCACATGGGCGTGCCGTGGATAGAGGACGGAGAAGTACTGGCTGCTGACGTCGCCGTGGAGGTTGTACTCCGGCCACACCACCGGGAAGGAGGCCTCGGCGTGCTCCCAGAGCTCCGGACGCTCCTCTGCGGTGAAGACGGCGAGGTGGGCTCCGTTGGGGTCGGCACTCCCTGCACGGGTCCATGATGAACGTTCCCTGGCTCCGTTCAACGTCGACCGTCGCGCACAGCACGGTACGGTCCCCGTCACCCTCCTCGCCGGGGCCGAGCCCGGTGCGATTCGCTGATCGACGCTCGACTGTCGACACGTCCGGCCGGCCCGACGCCGACCCCCGAATGCACGCGCTGCCGGTCGCCTCGGGGGTCGGCCCGCCGGATCCCCCGGTTGTTACGTTGGGGGGCTTTGAGGTTGAAGCAGACAGCGCCGGTAAGGAGTCGTGCCGGCTCGGTGGCTGGTCAGGCTCTTAGGTTGGTTGCCCGGCAACCAAGGTCAACGCAGTACGGAGCGCATCTCCATCACCGCCGCGCCCCTTAGGGCTGAGAACGCGTCGTCGATGTTTGCTCCCCACAGGTCCCAGCTCGAGAGGCGTAGGCCGACCACCTGCAACGCGACCGGTAGGCCCAGCAGCGTGTCTTCGTCCAAGCAGGACAGGCGCTCGACGGTGAGTGCTGATTCGATGAGCCCTTTGCAATGGCGAAGGTCGTCAGGCAAGTCGGCGCGGACCAGGACGGTGTCATCGTCGATGCGCAAAGCCGCAGCGACCGTCCGCTCGAGGAGTAGTGACGGTCTCTCGACATGAAAGCGAGTCGAGTGCCCGGCAGGACGACCCTGGACGAACGCCTGCAGCACTGCCATGTCGTCCAGGAAGGGACCGAACGGTTCGATGAACGGGGGCGCGGGACCCTCAAGCATCGTCGTCGACGTCAGCCCTCGGCTGAGTGCTCCGTGCGGTTGATTGAGAACCAGCGACGGCCCAGCGCTGGGCGTGCGTCCAGGGCGGAAACCTCGTTCCTGGCCTCTCTGTGTTCATCGAGGGAAGCGGGGTCAGCTGTGGGTCGGCCGACGGCGAGCAGACCGTCACTCGAGCGTGCAGCCGCACGAGTTGACCTCCCGCACGATGGTGCCCTTGCCGGTGTCCATGTGGGTGGTGCAGGGCATGCACGGGTCGAAGCTGCGGATCGCCCGCAGGATGTCGATGCCCTTGACCTCGTCGTCGGCGACCGATTCGAGGATGGGGGTGTCAATGACCGCCTCCTCGTACGGTCCCATGCCACCGAAGGGATCGCGAGGCGAGGCGTTCAGCGTGGAGGGAGTGGTGATCTGGTAGTTGAGCAACTTGCCCTTGTCCATGTGCACGTGGTGGATCAGGAAGCCCCGGCTCGCCTCCCAGAAACCCACCGACACCCGCTCGTCCTTGGGGACCTTGAACCGGGTGGACACCTTGGTGTCACCCCGCCGCCAGTACTCGAACGCCTTGAGCAGGACGTTCATCCCGATGGTGGCGGTGAAGGCCATGGCGTAGGCCCGACCTCGGTTGCGCTCCAGGGCATTGAGCGTGTCCGGCACCTTCCAGAACACCTCAGTCTCGGGCAGGTGGTGGCGGGGCAGCACCATGCGCAGCCCGTCACCGGTTGCCTCCAGGAACGGGTTCTCCGGGGTCTGGGCCGCCAGCGCCGTGGTCCACATGCGCCCGTAGGCTCCTGTTTCGATGCTCTTGCGGTCCCACCGGGGAGCGGTGTCCCAGGTGTACTTTTCCTGAAGTTGGTGGCTCCTGGCCGGGGGATGGTCTCCTTGTTCCACGGGTGGTACGGCGAGATGGGGTTGCCGTTGGGGTCGGTGGCGAAGCGGGGGCTGCCAGAGCGGGTCCAGTCGTCGTAGAAGGAGTGGTCGACGAACTCCTCGTATCCCATGTTGACGTCGGTGAGATTGGTGGTGACCAGCTTGCCGTCGATGATC
>JAHWJQ010000173.1 GCA_019348305.1 Actinomycetota bacterium | reverse complement strand
GCGACGCTGTCCTGCGCCGGCTGCGCCGTTGGGACGATCGTGAACTACGCGATCGCAGAGGGGACCACGCCCATCGCGATTTCACAGATCCTCAGCGCCACGGTTGACATCGCCAATGGCAAGATCGTGCTCCCGGTGTCCCTCGTTCAGCGAGCCACACCGGGTGACCACACGTACCAGATCGTGGTGACGGCCACCGGCATCGGCAGCGGCGGCACTGCGCAGGTGAACTCGGCGACGCTCAATGCGGTCGACCTCGGTCGGGTGCCCCCGCCATCGCCGTGACCTGAATGAAGAGGGCGCCGGCAACCGCCGGCGCCCTCTTCGCGTCACCGCCCCAACAACCCGTTGTCCTCTCCGGCGCCAACCGGTATCGTCGGCCCCGACTCTTCCCCCTGAGCCGTTTCCCACCTCGCTCAGGGGGTGCCCATGCGCCGATGCGTTGCGGCCCTTGCCGTCATGGTCGCGGCCGCCGTGCTCGTCGCTCCGCTCGCAGCGCCGGCCGGCGCCAGCGCCAACGCCGGCGAAACCGAGCCAGTCGCCTACCGGCCGCCAGTCGACGCGCCGCTGAGCGACACCTTCCGGCCGCCGCCGCCGGGCTCGCCCTACGGCGCCGGCAACCGCGGCATCGACTACGCCACCGAGGAGGGCCAGGCGGTGGTGGCCGCCGCCCCCGGCGAGGTGGTCTTCGCCGGCCGGGTCGGTTCCAGCCTGCACGCCGTCGTACTGCACGCCGACGGCCTCCGCACTAGCTACTCCTTCCTGCGCGAGATCGCCGTCCGCCGGGGTGATCGGGTGGAGTCGGGTGACATGGTCGGGGCCGCCGGCGCCGGCGGCCTGCACTTCGGGGCCCGGACGGGGGGTGACACCTACGTCGACCCGCTGGTGCTGCTGGGGCAGCGGGAGGGGCGGGTGCGCCTGGTCCCCGACCCCGACGAGTCCCGCCCCCTGGCCGAGGTCGTCGAGCGGCGCCGGCTGGTCGACAGCCTGAGGGGCGTCGTGCGAGAGGCGGGTGAAGCGGCCCGGGAAGGGCTCGACTGGCTCACCGACAAGGCGGTGGAAGAGATCAACCAGCGGATCGACCTCGCCCTGGTGCTCATCCACGACGCCATCTCCCTCGGCCTGCCGCCTCCGGTGCACCTGGCCATAGCGGCACTGGCCTGGCACGAAGACCAGGACGGCTGCACCCCTGCGGAGGTCCTTGTCCCGCCGGCGCCTCCCGGCCGGCGTATTGCCGTGCTGGTGGGCGGTCTCGCTTCGTCCACCGGTCACTCCGCCGTGCTGGACGTTCGCACCGACCTGCTCGGCTACGCCCCCGCCGACGTCCACCAGTTCAACTACCGCTCCGACGGCCAGCCCTACGGCCCCGCCGACACCGCCGGGGACATCGCCGCCGCCGGCCGCCTCCTGGCCGAGCAGGTGGCCCGGCTCCGTCGCGCCCATCCCGACGCGGCCATCGACGTCATAGGCCACTCCATGGGAGGGCTGGTGGCGCGGGCCGCCATCACCATCGCAGGAGCCAAGGACGTGGCGACGGTCGTCACCCTGGCCACCCCCCACTTGGGCGCCGACCTCGCCACCGCGGCTGTGGCCCTCGATTCCACCACCAGTGGCCGTTCGTTGGCCGAGGCCATGGGTGCTGTCGAGCTCGGACGTATCGACCCCAACGCCACCTCCATCCTGCAGATGGCCGAGACGTCGGCGTTCCTGGCCCGCCTTCCCCGTCACGGCTGGTCCGCCAGCACCCGGGTCGTGTCGGTGGCTGCCCGCTGGGACATCTTCGTGCCCAACACCCACTCCCGGCTGTCCGGAGCCACCAACGTCGTGGTCACCCCCGGCGACGAGCCCAGCGTGGACCACCATGCGCGGCTCCCGGGTTCGGCCGAGGCCACGCGCGAGATCGCCCTCGCCCTCGCCGGTCTCGGCGCCACCTGCCGGGCGGCGACCGACTTCTTGCAGGACTGGCAGACGGCCCGGGAGGCCTCGTACATCACCGACACGCTCAGCCTCACCATCGCCGTCGGCGGCATCTTCGTCGACGCCAGAACGAAAGCGACACTGCTCAAAGGGCTCCATGAGGCGAAGCGTCACCTGCCCCGCCGGTAGCCGAAAGTGCCGCAGTGTGCCGCCCCAACTACCCTGTGGCGCCCTATGGGAGCCAAGGGACGCCGGGCCGGGTCGTTGATGACGGCTGTGGCTCTCGCCGCCCTCGCCGTTGTGGCTGCGCCCGGCGCGGCCGGGGCCAAGCCCAAGAAGCGGCCGCCGGCTCCCCAGCCAGGGTTCGTTGTCGATCGGGCCCGTTTCGAGCCGCTCGACGGAGCGCCCCTCGGCGTGGGCCAACAGGGCCCCTACCGGGGAGCGATGGAGGTGGTGCGGCCCCGCGGTGGTCGCGTCTCGGTCGTCAACCACGTCGGCTTCGAGGACTACCTGAAGGGCATCAGCGAAGTCCCCACGTCCTGGCCGATGGAGGCGCAGAAGGCTCAGGCGATCGCCGCTCGCACCTACGTCCTCCACGACATGGGGCGCAAGGTGGCCACTGCCTACCGGGCTGCCGGCGCCGACATCTGCGCCACCGACGCCTGCCAGGTGTACACAGGGCTCGAAAAGGAGCGCCGACCGGGCAGCGAGGCCTGGAGCGAGGCGGTCGAGGCCACCCGGGGCCAGGTCCTTCACCACAAGGGCGCTCCCATCCTGGCCAAGTACTCCTCGTCAAACGGGGGCCGAACCGTCGCCGGCGGCAAGCCCTACTTGCGGGCGGTGAACGACCCCGACGATCGCCAGAGCCCCCTGCACCGGTGGCGGGCCGCCTTTCCCCTGGCTGAGGTCGGGCGCGTCCTGGGCGTCCCGTCGCCACCGGTGGACGTGCACCGCGCCGGTGACGAAGTGGTGGTCACTCACCTCGACGGCGACGGCAACCCGGTCGAGCAGCGACTGTCGGCCGACGACTTCCGAGCCCGGCTCAACGCCGTGCTCCCGGCGCCGGCGGGGCTGCCTCGGCCGGTACCGTCCAATCGGTTCGGCGCCGGCACGACGGAGGGTGCCGTCGTGGTCGAGGGACGGGGATGGGGGCACGGCATCGGCCTCAGCCAGTTCGGTGCCCTCGGCAAAGCCCTTCGGGGGCTCAAGGCGCCCGACATTTTGGCCGCCTACTACGGCGGGCTCCGGCCGGTGACGCTGCCGCCGGAGAAGTTGCCGGACCTGGTGCGCGTGGCGGTCGTCGTCGACGCCGCCAGCACCGTCGTCGCCGCGGAGGGCGGCTCCTTCCGGATCACCGACGGCAGCGGCACTGTCGTCGCCCACGCCGCAAGCGGCGCCTGGTCGGTCTTCGCCGGCCCGCGCGGGAAGGGCGTCCGGCTGGTACCGCCCCCCGACCAGGCGGGGCCGGCCACGGCCGAGGTCGCTGCCACCGACCCCCCGGCTCCCGTTCCCGGTCACCCCTTGGCCGTGCACCTGCGACTGGCGGGTCCCTCCGCCGTGACCCGGGTCCAGCTCACCGCCCCCGACGGTGCCATCACCGAGGTCGACCCGCCCACGCTCCGGCCTGCGGGGGAGTTCGCGGTGCCGCTCGTCCCTTCGGCCGCGCTCGGCCAGTACACCGTGGCCGTCGAGCGGGAGGCCGGCGCCGGCCGAACGACCTCCTCGACGCTGGTGGTCGGCGTGGCGGTGCCCGTGGCCCCGCCCGCCACGCTTACGACGGTCCCCTCCGCCGCCGCCACCCATGGCGCTGCCGGCGCCTCCGTGCCCCGGGGCGTGGTCCGTACAGCAGCCGCGTCACTCCTCGTGGGCGTGGCCAGCGTGGCCGCCGTCGTGAGGCGGCGCCGCACCCTCAGCGGTGCAGTCGATTCTGACTGAACGGCGGGCGCAACTACACTGACCCCGCTCCCCGGCAGCCACCGCCGGGGACCATCCCGCCCGTGCGCACCCACGGTCACCCCTCGGGGTGTCGCGCCCGGGTCAGCTACCAACCGATGGGAGGAGCCCGATGGCCGTCGTCACGATGAGGCAGTTGCTCGAGGCTGGTGTCCACTTCGGCCACCAGACCCGGCGCTGGAACCCCAAGATGAAGCGCTACATCTTCGGAGAGCGCAACGGGATCTACATCATCGACCTGCACCAGACGCTGGCCGGGGTGGAGAAGGCCTACACGTTCGTGCGCGACCTTGTTGCCGACGGCGGGACGATCCTGTTCATCGGCACCAAGAAACAGACCCAGGACCCGATCGCCCGCTTCGCCGACGAGTGCGGCATGCCGTACATCAACGAGCGCTGGCTGGGCGGCATGCTCACCAACTTCAACACCATCAGCGGCCGGGTGAAGAAGCTCCAAGAGCTCGAGCGCATGCGGGCCGTCGGCGACTTCGATGCCATGCCCAAGAAGGAAGCGCTGATGCACACCCGCGAGCTCGAGAAGCTCCAGCGCAACCTGGGAGGCATCCGCAACCTGAGCCGGCTTCCCGATGCCGTGTTCATCATCGACACCAAGAAAGAGCACATCGGCGTGACCGAGGCCAAAAAGCTCGGGCTGCCCATCGTGGCGGTGGTCGACACCAACTGCGACCCCGATTTCCACAGCAAAGGCTGTCGTTCTCGTTGCTGGGTCACCCGCATCACGCCTGACGTCGTCGCGCAAGAGGCTAGGGGCCGCTCTCATCCTTTGGGATCGCGCACGCATCAAGCGTTACCTTCGGTGACGTGGCCGCCTTCTCGACCGACGCGTTGACCCAGCACCCGGCCGACTTCGGCCTAGCGCGGCACGGCGGCGTGGCCGCCTTCTTGAGCCGCTCGGTCTTGGTCGAAGCGCAAGGCGAGTTGGCGGACCTGGGCTACACCCTCAAAGAGACGGACGCGTC
>JAHWJQ010000172.1 GCA_019348305.1 Actinomycetota bacterium | reverse complement strand
TGGCTGCCCCTGTCGGATCCCCGGACCGGCACCTACCAGCAGGAGTACCGCCGCCAGAACCCCGGCGAGCTGCCCGACGACCTCGGGATCATCGGCTGGGGCGTGGGTGAGATCGTGGGCGGCGCCCTCCAGGCCGTCCAGGGGCCGCTGGGTCACAACTCGTTCCGCCTGGCCATGCAGAACCTGCAGCTGAGGCCCACGCTTTGGAACCCGCTGTCCTTCGGACCTGGCGTGCGCCAGGGCGGGAACTCCGTGGCCATCTACACCGAAAGCGACGGAAGGTGGGTTCTCGAGCGAGACTTCACCAGCTCGATCTGAGCGGTCGTTGATCGCCCAGATCATCACCGGCCTTTCTTCTGGGGCGGCCTACGCTCTGGTGGCCATCGGCGTCGTGCTCGTCTACAAGTCCACCCGGGCCCTGTCGATCGCCCAGGGTGAGATCGGCGCCTTCGGCTTCCTGCTCGGCCTGCGCTGGGCCGACCGCGGTGTCCCGTGGTTCGGGTGGCACCTGCCCCGTTTCGGAACCCTGGTGGTGGCCATGGTGGTGGGTGGGCTGATCGGGCTGCTGGTGGAGCGCTTCGTGATGCGCCCGCTGGTGCAGCGACCGCCCCTCGACGGCCTCATCGCCACCCTGGGGGTGGCCCTCGTGCTGGCGCTGGCCGAGCTGCAGATCTTCGGCACCGCACAGCAGAACGCCCCGCCGGCGGTAGGGGAGTGGAGGGTGCGGGTGCTGGGCGCCACCCTGGTCTCCTCCCGGGTCGTCGCCGTGGTGGTGACCGTCCTCGTCGCCGGCGCCCTCTATGTGTTCTTCAGCCGCACCAAGTTCGGCCTCGCGGTCCTCGCCACCACCAGCGATCCCATCGTCGCCCGCGTACTGGGCGTCCCGGTGAACCAGGTGTACCGCTTCGCGTGGGTGGCCGGGTGTGCGCTCGCCGGCGTGGCCGCCGCCCTGCTGGGGCCGGCCTTCGGGGGGATCGCGCCGTTCGACCTCACGCGGTTCACGCTGAGGGCGCTCGCCGGCGCCGTGCTCGGTGGCCTCGACTCCATCTGGGGAGCGATCGCCGGCAGCTTGATCATCGGGGTGGTCGAGGCCGTGGTCGGCACCCAGGTGGCGGCGGGCGGCGCCGACACCGTGGCCGTGCTGGTGCTGGTGCTGGTGACCCTGCTCGTACGCCCCCGCGGCCTCTTCGGTGCCACCGCCGCCGCCTGAAGCTTCCCGGCCCGACCGGTTGCAACAGGGCGCCGCGGCCGTCGCTGCCTTTGTGGCGGTGGTGGTCGTTCCCCTTGTGGCCGACGGGACGACGCTGTCGATCCTGGTGGGGACGGCCGCCGTTGCCATCGCTGCGCTGGGTCTCGACGTGCTGGTGGGGCGCACGGGCCAACTGTCCCTGGCCCACGCGGCCCTGCTCGGCGTCGGCGGATTCACCGCCGTCAACGTCGGCGGCCGCGGAGCGGCCTGGCCGCTCGCCGTCGTGGCCGCCGTGGTGGTGACGGCGGCGGTCTCCACCGTGGCCGGCCTGCCCTCCCTGCGTATCCGTGGGCTGCAGGTGGCCGTGGTGACCCTGGCGCTGCAGGTGATGGCCGAACGCTTCCTCTTCGTGCGCCCCGACGTGACAGCCGGCTCGCTGACGCTGGAGAGGCCGTCGCTGCTCGAGGCCGACGTGCCCCTCTACCTCTTCTCCGTGGCCTGCGTCGCCCTGGTGCTGCTGGTCCGCCGCCGCCTCGGCTCGACCCGCCCGGGGAGGGCCCTGCTCGCCGTACGCGACGTCGAGCCCCGGGCCGGCGCCTTCGGAGTCGAGGCCGGCACCACCAAGCTGTTCGCCTACACCCTGTCGGGCGCCATCGTCGGCCTGGGTGGTGCCGTGCTGGCCACCAAGGCCACCGCCTTCGGCACTGCCATCGACCCGTTCCGTCTCCTGCAGTCGCTCCTGTTGGTGGCCATCGTCGTCGTGGGCGGCGCCGGCTCGGGGACGGGCATCATCCTGGCCTCGCTGTTCATCCACACCCTGCCCCAGGTGGTCGACGCGCTGAAGCGGTCGGGCCCCCTGGTCTCGGCGGTGCTGCTGGTGGTCGCGATCGTCGCCCAGCCCGAGGGCATCGGCGGCGTCCTGCGCGACATCGGCCGCCGGCTGCGGCGGGGCCGCGAGGAGCGGCCGTCACCCCGCCCCCGCTTGGTGGAGTTGGGAGTGGCACCGGAGGCGGCCGCCGACCTGCGGCGAGTGCCGCGGAAGCTGGCCCTCCAGATGCCGGTGCCCGCCCTTTTGGGGGCGCGGGAGGTCAGCGTCCGCTACGGCGGCGTAGTGGCGCTCGACGACCTCAGCCTGGAGGTCCGCCGGGGCGAGATCGTGGGGCTCATCGGAGCCAACGGCGCCGGCAAGTCCACGTTCTTCAACGCGGTGTCCGGCTTCGCCCCGGCGACCGGCTCGATCCGCTACAAGGGCGTCGAGCTCCTGGGGCGCCCGCCGGTGCGGCGCAGCACCTACGGGCTGGCCCGCACCTTTCAGGACATGGGGCTGGTCCGGGCCGAGACCGTGCGGGAGAACGTGCTCCTGGCCCAGACCTGGCTGGCCAGCTATCCCGCCGCCGGGGGGATCCTCGGCCTTGGCGGCGCCATCGCCCAGGAGCGGGAGCTGCGCCGGCGGGCCGCCCTCGCCCTCGAGCTGTTCGGGCTCGAACACCTGGCCTCCGAGCGCCTGGGCGACCTGCCCTACGGCACGATGCGGACCGTCGAGATCGCCGCCGCCGTCGCCTCGGGGCCCGACCTCCTGCTCCTCGACGAGGCCAGCGCCGGCCTGGGCCCCGAGGAGTCCCGGGCCCTGGGAGACCGCTTCCTCGCCCTGCGCGACGAGCTCGGCCTCACGCTGGTCGTGATCGAGCACCACGTCCCCCTCATCGCCCGGGTCTGTGACTACTGCTACTGCCTCGAGTCGGGCCGGCTCATTGCCCAAGGGCCCCCGGCAGAGGTGACCGCCCAACCCCTGGTGATCGCCTCGTTCCTCGGCCGCCAGGCTTCCCAGGAGCCGGTCGGTTGAGCCCGCCCCTCCTCCAAGTGGCCGGGCTCTGCTCCGGCTACGGGACGCTGCAGGTGCTGTTCGACGTGAGCTTCCGAGTCGAGCGGGGCGAGGTGGTGGCGTTGATGGGGTCGAACGGCGCCGGCAAGACCACGACGCTGCGGGCAATCACCGGCCAGCTCAAGGTGCTGTCGGGGCGGGTCACGCTCGACGGCACGGACATCACCGGCCGGCCACCGGAGGAGCTGGTGTCGCGGGGGATGGCACTGGTCCCGGAGGGCCGGGGGATGCTGAGGGACCTGACGGTGGCCCAGAACCTCGAGCTGGGTGCCTACCGGGTGCGCGACCCCAAGGCGGTGGCTACCGCCTTCGATCGGGCCTACACGGCCTTCCCGATCCTGGCCGAGCGCCGCCAGCAACGAGCGGGAACGCTGTCGGGCGGCCAGCAGCAGATGCTGGCGGTGGCCCGCGCGCTCATGAGCGACCCCCGCCTGCTGTTGGTGGACGAGGCGTCACTGGGCCTGTCGCCGATCATGACCGAGACCGTCTTCGACCTGATCGCCTCGGCCAATCGCAGCGCCGGCGTCTCGGTGCTGCTGGTCGAACAGAACGTCCTCGCCCTCGATCTCGCCAGCCGCGCCTATGTCCTGGAAAAGGGCCAGGTGGTCGACGTCGCCGAGGGCGAGGCCGTGAAGTCCATGCAGGGCCGCCTCCGGGAGGCCTACCTGGGAAGGGGCCACTGAATGGCCCTCGCCCGCGTCGCCGCGGCGCTCGGCCTGGTGGTCGCGGCCGGCCTCTTGGTGCCGGCACGCGCCCAGGTGCCGCCCCTGCCTCCTCCGATCCCGCCCGTCCCCGTGCCCACCATTCCGCCCTCGACCACTACTACCGAGCCGTCGCAGCCCGCGCCGCCGGCCGCCTCCCCCCCGGCCACAGCCCCGCCCGCCACGGACCAGCCGGCGGCCACGGCCCCCCCGGCGCCGGCACCGGCCATCACGCCGTTCGACGGGTTCCCGGCCCCGCCGTTCGACCCGGCCCCGCCCGCGGCCGGTACTGCGCCGCCAGGGCCGCCGGCGTCGCCCGCCCCGGCCCGCCCCACGCTGACGCTGCCGGCGATCAGTCCGGCTGTCGTCGCCGCCTCCTACCGCTTCGGCGCCGGCGGCACGCTGCTGGCCACGTTGCTCGTCCTCGCCCTCGTCTCGTTCTCCCGAACCGGAGGTACCCGGATGTCCGATCACCGCCGCACCCGCCTGGCCCTGGGAGTGGTCGCGCTCGCCCTGGCCGCCGCCGTGGGCCTGGTGGGCTACCTCAAGTTGAGCCTGGAGCCCGAGGTCAACCGCCAGATCCCCTACCTTGCCTCGGCCGGGATGGCGCTGGTCCTCCTGGCTGTCACCGGTGGCTCGTTGCTCGTGGCCGAGCAGCTGCGGGCCGACGACCGGCGCATCGAGGAGCTCGAAGAGGCAGTGCGGACACTGGCCGGCGCCCTCGCGCCCCGGGTCGAGGCCCCCGCCCGTCGGCCCTCCCCGCCGGCCGCTGGACCGGGGCCCGAACCCGCCCCAGATCCGACGGCCACCCAGCACATCACCGGTCCCTGAGGCGAAAAGCGCGTCGCGACACCAAGTGTTCGCTCCGAGGCCGGCCCCCGCTCACCGCAGCGTCACCCGGGCTTCCTACCGTGACTGCCGGCCGAGCGCACAGGGAGGACGTTCTTCGTGGACACCGAAGACCCGCACACCGAGGCACGTCCGAGCGAGGTTTCGCCCCGCCTCGATCGTCGCCGCTTCCTGCGCCTGACCGCCGGAGCGGTCGGCGCCGGCGTCTTCGCCACTCAGTTCCCGGCCAGCCCGGCGCTGGCCCAGCCCTTCAC
>JAHWJQ010000171.1 GCA_019348305.1 Actinomycetota bacterium | reverse complement strand
CTCTGCCGGCTGATGCATGCTCGTCAGCCACGCCGGGTTAGCTCAGTCGGCAGAGCACCTCTCTTGTAAAGAGGATGTCGTCGGTTCGATCCCGACACCCGGCTCCAGGGGGATGCTCACCACCGGCGGCCGCGGCTGCCAGGATGGGGGGCAATGGCACTTTCTGCCCGTGACATTGCCATCATCGACTTCGAGCGGACGTGGTGGTTGGAGCCGGGCCCCAAGGAGCAGGCCATAAGGGCCCGGCTGGGCCTGTCCCCAGCCCGCTACTACCAGTTGCTGAACCATCTCATCGACCGACCAGAGGCCCACCACTACGACCCGCTCGTCGTACGCCGCCTTCGCCGGCTCCGCGAGCGCCGGCGGCGGGCCCGCTTCGAGGGCCGCTCGGCCGGCCAGCCGCCCCGCCGGTGAGACCTGGAAACCATGCCGCGGGCGACGGCTCGTTCGGTCGCTCGGCCGGAGGTGCCGCCGGCCGCGGGGTCGCCCTGTTGGCCGTCGCCCTGTTGATCGGCATCATCCTGCTCAACGCCACCGACGGCGACCCTCCCGGCACCCGGGTGACGACCGAGTCGGAGACCGGCGCCGATGTGACGGAAGAGGAAGGCAACGGCGAGGACGCCGATGGCGCGGCCGCCACCACGACGCCGGCACCGCCGGACACGCCGCCCGCCGCCCACGCGCCGAAGGAGGTGAAGGTGATCGTGGTCAACGCGTCGGGGGTGAAGGGGGCGGCCGGCAAGGCCAGCGACCTGCTCAAGCCGCCCGGCTACAACGTCTTGGCCCCGACCAATGCCAAGCGGGGAGAGACCGTCGTGTACTTCGCGCCCGGTTACGAGGCCGATGCCGCTGCAGTGGCCGCCGCCCTGGGGTTGCCTCCGGCGACGTTGAAGCCCCTCCCCACGCCCCCGCCGATCCCGGACAGCAAGGACGCCCAGATCATCGTCGTGATCGGTGCCGACCAAGGCAGCCGGTTCGCGGCCGGCGCCGGCGCCGCCACCACGTCCACTACCGCGGCGACCTCGACCACCAAGAGGCCTTAGCTGTCGTAGAGGTCGCGGTCGACGTCGGCCGGCGGGTGCAGCTCGGCGGCCGAACCCTCGTCTGCGGTGCCATGGCTTTCGCGCTCGGCTTCGAGGGCCGCCTTGCGGGCGGGATCAGTGCCGGGCGCCGCTCCCGTCGGGGGAGTCTCCGGATCCGGCCACTCGCCGCCGCCTTTCGGCCCGGTGGCCACGGGATCACCGTGGCCCGGGATCGGATCGTCGTCGGCGTCGCTCATCAGGCCGCGCCCTCGGCGTCCTCGCCCCAGACCCTCAGCTTGTGGAGGCTGGTCGAGAGCAGGCGGGATACGTGCATCTGGCTCACGCCGACGCGCTTGGCGATCTCGGCTTGGGTGAGCTCCTCGTTGAACCGCAGGTGGATGATCTCGCGCTCGCGGGGCGGAAGCCGCCCGACGAGGCTGGCCAGCACCGACCGCTGGTCGACCTTGCCGTAGAACGGGTCGTCGCTGCCGAGGTCCATCCCGCCGGCGCTGTCGCCGTCGCCCACGGGGGCGTCGAGGGAGGCCAGACGGTAGGCGCTACGCGCCTCCAGGGCCTCGACCACCTCCTCTTCGGAGGCGCCGATGCGATCGGCCACCTCGACGACCGTGGGTGAACGCCCGAGGCTGCCGGTGAGCGCATCGGTCGCTTCAGCGGTGGTGAGGTACAGCTCCTGCACCCGGCGGGGGACCCGCAGGCCCCAGGAACGGTCCCGGAGGTGGCGCTTCAGCTCGCCGTTGATGGTGGCCCAGGCGAAGGTGGTGAACTGCACCCCCCGGTTGGGGTCGAAGCGGTCGATGGCGTGGAGCAGGCCCAGAAGCGCCGCCTGGTGGAGGTCTTCCTGCGGCTCCTGGCGGGCGCCGAAGCGCAGGGCCAGGGATGCGGCGAGGCCGGTGTGGACGGTCACCAGCTGCTCGCGAGCGTCGGGATCTCGGGTCGCTGCGTAGTGCCGGAACAGCTTGTCGACCGCTGCTGCCGGCAGCCGGGTGCCCGGCGGGTGCGGGCGGGGACGCCTCGGGCGCACCGCGTGCGGAGCGGGGCATTCGACGGTGGGCATGGTCAGATCCTCTCGAAACAACGAAAGCGGGCGCCTGCGTCGCGGTCTGACCAGGACCGTCGGCGCCTACCCGGGCGGTGGACTGTGTAAACCACCGGGTACGGTCGGACCGATGAGTGCTTGGGATGGCGCGGCGTTGGAGGCGTTCACCTCGGCGCCGGCACGCGCCGCCGTCATCACCGACTTCGACGGGACGCTCGCCCCGATCGTCGACGACCCTGCCGCCGCCGATGCCTTCCCCGGAGTCGTCGATGCCCTCCATCGCGTGGTCGAGCGCTTCGGTCGCGTGGCAGTGGTCTCCGGGCGGCCGGTGCAGTTCCTGAGGCAGCGCCTGGACCTCGACCAGCGGGGCCCCTCGCGGCTGGTGGTTTCGGGCCTCTACGGACTGGAGCGCCTCGACGGCGACCGCCATTCGGTACACCCCGAAGCGCTGGCGTGGCAGCCGGCGGTGGACGAGACGGCGGCGCGGGCGGAGGCAGCGGCGCCGGCCGGCGTGGGGGTCGAGCGCAAGGGGCTATCGGTGACGTTGCACGTACGACGGGCACCCGAGATGGCCGGATGGGCGAGGTCGTGGGCCGAGGCGGCGGCGGGCGCGACGGGCCTCGCCTTGCACCCGGGGCGGATGTCATGGGAGCTGCGCCCGCCGGTGGCCGTCGACAAGGGCACGGTGGTTTCCGGGCTGATCGAGGACATGCACGCGGCTTGCTTCCTGGGCGACGACGTCGGTGACCTCTCGGCCTTCGACGCCCTCGACCGGATGGCCGCCCGCTCGGGTGCGGTGGTCGTGCGGGTGGGGGTTCGCAGTTCGGAGGCGCCGCCCGAGCTGATCGAACGGGCCGACGTCCTGGTCGACGGGCCCGCCGGGAGCCTCGCCTTCCTCCGCCAGCTACTCGACTGAGAGCCAGCTACTGGACTGAGACGGCGCGTCGCCGGCTAGCCGGCAGCCCGCACCTGGTCGGCCAGCCACTCCGAAGGGCCGCGGTGGCGGGCAGCGGTGCGCAAACCTCTCGCCCGCTCGCCCCGCTCGTCGCCAGCCATGGTGAGCGCGGTGTGGAGGGCCTCGGCGGTGGCCGACACGTCGAACGGGTTGACCTCGAGCGCCCAGGGCCCCAACTCGTCCCAGACGCCACTCTCGCGGGAGAGCGCGAGCACGCCGTCGCGCTCGTTGACGGCGGCACCCTCCTTGGCCACCAGGTTGAGGCCGTCGCGCACCGGGTTGACCAGGAGGACGTCGTAACGCCGCAGGGCTGCCACCGACGCCGGGAAGTTGTCGGTGGCCTCGACCATGATCGGCGTCCACGCCGGCGTCTGCCACTTGGCGTTGATGCGGGCGATCAAGGCCTCCACCTCGGCCCGGTAGCCGAGGTAGTCGGGGAGGGTCTCACGTGACGGGTAGACGAAGGCCCCGAAGATCACCCGCCCCCGCCACTGCGGCCGGGTCTCGAGCAGTTCGTCATAGGCGTGGAAGCCGCGCAGCAGGTTCTTCGACAACTCGATGCGATCGACGCGCACGATGAGCTGGCGATCCCCCACCCGTGCGTCGAGCTCGGCCAGGTGCCGATCGCAATCGGTGCCGCCGGCGACGCCGGCGACGTCGTCCAGGTCGGGCGCCGCGGGCGCCACGAACGTCCGCGGGACGTGGCCCAGGACGGCTTGGCAGCAGGCCGAGAAGGCGTCGGCCCATCGGCGGCTCTGGAAGCCGCAGGCGCCGTGGGCGGCCAGCCCACCCATCAGCTCCACGGCGACGTCGTCAGGCAGCATGCGCAGGTCGTCGGGCCCGCAGAAGGGCGTGTGGTGGAAATGGACCGTCCGCAGGTCGGGCCGCTGCTTGGCCACGTGGGGGGCGAGCAGCGAGAGGTGGTAGTCCTGCACGAGCACGACCGCGTCTTGGGGCGAGTGCTCGACCACGGCTTCGGCAAAGCGGACGTTGACGTCGCGGTAGCAGGCCCAGGCCTCCCGCCAGCGCCGGTCGATGAAGGGGCGCCGGGGGCGGTCGTAGAGCCCGTGGTAGAGGTACCACAGCGTCGAGTTGGCCACGATGTCGTAGTAGGCCCGGTAGTCCCGCTCGTCCAGGGTGAGCAGCCGCACCCGGGCGGCCTGCGATTCAACCGCCCCCTGCTCGGCCGCTCGGCGGTCGGCGTCGCTGATGGCGCCGGCGATCCAGGTGGCCCCGGTCCCTTCCAGCGCGGGAGCAAGCGCCGAGACCAGCCCGCCGGCCGCCTTGCGGGTGACCAACCGGTCACCCTGGATCGTGAAGGAGAGCGGTCCACGGTTGGACACCACGACCAGGGGCGGGGGCGCGCCATCCATGCTGGGGCACGATACCGGGATGCCCCTGCTGCTCGCCGCCCCGGACAAGTTCCGAGGCATGGCCACCGCGGCCGAGGTGGCGGGCGCCCTGTGCAGGGGGGCAGCCGCGGTGGGCTGGCGCTGCGATCCGGCGCCCGTGACCGACGGTGGTGAAGGGATCCTCGAGGCCCTGGGCGGGCGGCTCCGCCGCACGCGCGTCCAGGGCCCCCTGGGGGAGGTGGTCGACGCGGAGTGGCGCCTCCTCGACGGCCAGGGCCCGAGCGGCCCCTCAGAGCGGGGGAACCAGGGCCCGAGCGGCCCCTCCGAGCGGGGGGACCAGGGCCCGAGCGGCCCCTCAGAGCGGGGGGACCAGGGCCCGAGCGGCTCCGTGAGCGGGGTGGGCAGGGTGGCGACGGCGGTGATCGAGATGGCCAGGGCAGCGGGGCTCGACCTGGTCGGGGGGCCGGAGTGGAACGACCCCCTGCGGGCCTCCACCGCCGGCGTCGGCCAGCTC
>JAHWJQ010000170.1 GCA_019348305.1 Actinomycetota bacterium | reverse complement strand
GACCTCGCTCAACCCCATGGCCCACCTGATCTGCGTGGCCCATACCCGCCTCGAGCTGGCGGAGATCCTGGTGGAGCTGCGCAAGGCCGGCGTCGACAACCTGATGGCCCTGGGTGGTGATCCGCCCACCGACCCCGAGGCAGGGCCGGGCGAGCTGATCCATGCCCTCGAGTTGGTCGAGCTGGCCCGAGCCATCGGCGGGTTCAGCATCGGCGTCGCCGCCCACCCCATCGGCCACCCCCGCTCCCCCGACCTGGCCACCGACCGGCGCCACCTGGCCGAGAAGCTGGACGTCGCCGACTTCGCCATCACCCAGTTCTTCTTCGAGGTGCAGGACTACCTGCGCCTGGTCGACGACATGGAGCCCACCGGCGTGGCCAAGCCCATCATCCCCGGCATCATGCCCATCCGCTCGCTCCAGTCGGTGCCCCGCATGGCCCAGATGGGTGCCGCCGTGCCGCCGTGGATGGTGGCCAGGTTGGAGGCCGCCGGCAGTACCGAGGCCGAGGCCCGGGTCGGCATCGAGTGCGCCACGGAGCTGTGCGAGAAGCTCCTGGCCGAAGGCGCTCCAGGGCTGCACTTCTACACGCTCAACACCTCGACCGCGACGAGGGAGATCTATCGCAGCCTCGGGCTCGGTCCGGCGCCGGGGGCGGTGACGGGGCGCCGGTAGGCTCCTGCGACCAACGTTCCTGTAGGAGCTTTCGCCGCCATGCCTGCCGAGAAGATCACCCTCAACGACGACGGCACGCTTTCCGTGCCCGACGAGCCGATCATCCCCTTCGTGCGCGGTGACGGCACGGGCGTGGACATCTGGCCGGCGGCACAGGTGGTGTTCGACGCGGCGGCCGCCAAGTACGGCAGGAAGATCGCGTGGCAGGAGGTCCTCGCCGGACAGAACGCCTTCGACGAGACCGGCAGCTGGCTGCCCGACGAGACCATCGAGGCCTTCCGCGACTACCTCATCGGCATCAAGGGCCCGCTGACCACCCCCGTGGGCGGCGGCATCCGGAGCCTCAACGTGGCCATCCGCCAGATCCTCGACCTCTACGTCTGCCTGCGACCGGTCCGCTACTTCAAGGGCGTCCCATCGCCGGTCAAGGAGCCGGAGAAGGTCGACATGGTGATCTTCCGCGAGAACACCGAGGACATCTACGCCGGCTTGGAGTTCGAACAGGGCAGCACCGAGGCGATGCGGCTGCTGGACCTGCTGGCGGAGTTCGGCGGCAAGTGGGCCGAGATCCGACGCGACTCGGGCTTGGGGGTCAAGCCGGTGTCCGTGACGGGATCGAAGCGCCTGGTGCGGGCCGCCCTCGACTACGCGGTCAAGAACGGCCGCAAGAGCGTGACCCTGGTGCATAAGGGCAACATCCAGAAATACACCGAGGGGGCCTTCCGCAACTGGGGCTACGAGCTCGTGCGGGAGGAGTTCTCCGACGTCGCTGTCGGCTGGGACGACTGCGGTGGCCGGCCCGGCGACCGGATCCTGGTGAAGGACAACATCGCTGACATCACCCTCCAGCAGGTGCTGACCAGGCCGGAGGACTTCGACGTCATCGCCACCACCAACCTGAACGGCGACTACCTGTCCGATGCGCTTGCGGCACAGGTCGGGGGCATCGGGATCGCCCCCGGCGGCAACATCAACTACGTCACCGGGCACGGCGTCTTCGAGGCCACCCACGGAACGGCTCCCAAGTACGCGGGGCAGGACAAGGTCAACCCCTCCTCGGTGATCCTTTCCGGGGTCATGATGTTCGAGCACCTGGGCTGGAACGAGGCCGCCGCCGACATCGTGGGGGCCATGGAGGCCACCATCGCAGAGGGCATCGTGACCTACGACTTCGCCCGCCTCATGGAAGGGGCGACCGAGGTGAAGTGCTCGGAGTTCGGGCACGCCGTCGCCGAGCGGCTGTAGCCCCGATTGGGCGTAGGAGGTTCGGCAAGCCTAAAATTGCCCTTCGCCTTCTGCGTCACCTGGAGGACCCTTGCCCAAGCGCGACCAAACCGCAACCGAAGAAGATCTGGTGCGGCTCTACCTCTCCGACATCGGCCGCCACTCGCTGCTGTCGAAAGAGGACGAGGCGACCCTGGCCGAAGCGCGGCTGGTGGGCGTTGAAGCCGCCGAGGAGCTGAGGACGACGAAGCCGTCACCGGCGCGCAAGCGACAGCTCCGGCGCCTGGTGCAGGAGGGCGAGGTGGCCGAGCTGCGGTTCGTCCAGTCGAACCTGCGGCTGGTGGTCTCCATCGCCAAGAAGTACCAGGCCTCTGGCGTTCCCCTCCTCGACCTCGTGCAGGAGGGGAACCTGGGCCTGATGCATGCGGTGGAGAAGTTCGACCACCGCAAGGGCTTCAAGTTCTCGACCTACGCCACCTGGTGGATCCGCCAGGCCATCACCCGGGGGATCGCCAACACCGGGCGCAGCATCCGGCTGCCCGTCCACGCCGGCGACATGGTCAAGCAGGTGCAGCGGACCCGGGCCGAGCTCGAGGACGCGCTGGGTCGGGGGCCGACCACGGCTGAGATCGCAGCCGCCATGGACGAGCCCTTCGAAAAGATCCGGACCCTCATGTCCCACCTGGCCGATCCCGTCTCCCTCTCGGCTCCGCTGCGGGAGGATTCCGACGCGGAGTTCGGCGACACGGTGGCCGACCAGTCGGCCGTGTCGCCCGAGGAGGCAATGCTCGACGGCGCCCTCGTCGACGAGGTCGACCGGATCCTGGCGCCTCTCGAGGATCGGGAGCGGACGATCCTGCGGCTCCGCTACGGCCTCGACGGCGGCGATCCACGAACCCTGGACGACGTCGGCGCGCACTTCTCGCTGACCCGGGAGCGCATCCGCCAGATCGAGGCCAAGGCCATGTCGAAGCTGCGCCACCCATCCACCGAGAGCGCCTTCAGCTTCTCGTCCTGATCGAGGCGCGCCGCTTATTGTCGACGCCGTGAGCACGACGCAGCCCCTCCACGTGACCGTGACGGGCGCAGCTGGACAGATCGGCTATGCCCTCGTCTTCCGTATCGCGTCAGGGCAGCTCCTGGGCGCCGATCAGCCGGTCGTCCTGCGCCTGCTGGAGATCGAGCCGGCCATGAAGCCGCTCGAGGGGGTGGTCATGGAGCTCGAGGACTGTGCCTTCCCGCTGCTGCGCGGGGTGGTAGCGACATCGGACCTGAAGACCGCCTTCGACGGCACCTCCTGGGCGCTCCTGGTCGGCTCGGTGCCCCGCAAGGCGGGGATGGAGCGGGGTGACCTCCTCAACGTCAACGGCGGGATCTTCAAGCCCCAGGGCGAAGCCATCAACTCGGCCGCCGCCGACGACGTCCGGGTGCTGGTAGTGGGCAACCCCTGCAACACCAACTGCCTCATCGCCAGGGCGAACGCGCCCGATGTGCCGGACGACCGGTGGTTCGCCATGACCCGCCTGGACCAGAACCGGGGGCGGGCCCAGCTTGCAGCCAAGGCCGCCGTGCCCGTGGCGGAGGTCACCAACGTCGCCATATGGGGCAATCACTCGGCGACCCAGTACCCGGATTTCGCCAACGCCCGTATCGGGGGCAGGCCGGCGCCGGAGGTGATCGACGACCAGGAATGGTTGCGGGAGACGTTCATTTCCATCGTGCAGAAGCGGGGGGCGGCCATCATCGAGGCTCGCGGCGCTTCGTCGGCTGCCAGCGCCGCCAACGCCGCCATCGACTCGGTCACGAGCGTCGTGCGACCCACGCCCGAGGGGGACTGTGCCTCCTTGGCCGTCATGAGCCACGGAGAGTACGGGACTCCCGACGGCCTCGTCTTCGGGTTCCCGGTGCGATCCGCCGGAGCCGGCGCCTGGTCGGTGGCCGATGACTTCGAGCTGGACGACTTCGCCCGCGACAAGCTCAGGATCACCACCGACGAGCTGCTGGCCGAGCGGGACGCGGTGGTGGGGCTGCTCGGCTAAGGGCGGCCGCTACAGCTCGGCAGGCTGGGGAAGCTCGACCCCGTGGCGGTGGAGGTAGGACAGCTTTCGCTCGATGGCCTCCTGCCACGCTCTCAGGTCCATCTCGAAGTGCTGGCGGTCCCCCTCTTCGTACGCGTGCTCCAGCTCGTCGAAGGCGGCATCCTCGGCGTCGAGCAGGGTTCGGTAACGGGTGAGGAAGTGGTCGTCGATCACCTCGGCCAGCGTCATGCGGCATCCCCCTGGGGCTAGGTAGCGGGTGGTGCTGATCGTACCGTGGGAGGCTGGAGGGCGCCCGACGACCAGCGCGGCGAGTGCCGCCCCTACTCGAGGAGCACCGGCGTGCCACCGAGGCCCGAGGTTGAGACCAGCCCGGACCCCGCCGCGCTGATCGGGCTTCTGGCCGAAGACGACCGGCTCAAGGCGGTGGCGGCGCTGGCGCTGGGGGCGAGCACGCTCGAGGAGGTGGCTGAGCGGTCCGGCATCGACCGCCGGCGCGCCGCGGCCGCCCTGGAGCGGCTGGCAGGCGGTGGGCTGGTGGAGCCACTCGGCGGTGGAGGGCTGCGGCTCGCCTCCGAGCGCTTCAAGGAGGCGGCCAGATCGCACGCACGCCGGCGGGCCGCCGCCGCGCCGGCCGAGTCCTTCTCGGGCGCGACCCCCGAGGCGGCGAGCATCCTGCGCAACTTCGTAGGCGACGGCCGGCTGCGCCAGGTCCCTGCCGCCCGCTCGAAGCGCCTGGTCGTGCTCGACTGGCTGGCCGAGCGTTTCGAGCCGGGCGTGACGTACCCCGAGCGGGACGTCAACCTGCTGCTGGGCATGGCCCATCCCGACGTGGCGGCCTTGCGGCGGTACCTGGTGGACGAGGGGTTCCTCGAACGCCGCTCCGGGTTCTACTGGCGGGCGGGCGGCACCTTCGAGGTCGACTGAGCCCCCGGGCGGCCATGTCGATCGAGCCGCCGGGCGGCCGGGCCTCAACGAGATCGGAAGAGC
>JAHWJQ010000016.1 GCA_019348305.1 Actinomycetota bacterium | reverse complement strand
CCAGGACGGTCGGCTCGTGATAAGCACCGTCGACATCACCCCCAGCGAGCAGCCGCGCCCCCTTGGCGACGGCGTCGTCGACCAGTTCGTGCACGCGCGTCGCCGCCTTCGGGTTCACCAGCGGACCGACCTTCGTCGTCTCGGCCCTGGGGTCTCCGACCGTCCAGCGCTGAGCTTCCCGCAGGGCCCGCTCCAAGTACTCCTCGTAGACCGGCTGTTCCACGAGGACGCGGCTGATGGCGTCGCAGCGCTGGCCTGCGTTCTTGAACGCACCCAACACCGTCTTGTCGACGGCCACATCGAGATCGGCGTCCGCCAGGACGATGCCGGCTGCGTTCCCGCCCAGCTCGAGATGCATGGGCTTGGGGCCCGCGCCGGCGGCGATGCTGCGGCCGACCGACGTGGAGCCGGTGAAGGAGATCATCGACACGTCGGCGTGGGAGGCGAGCAGGTTGCCGATTTCGCTGCCGGGGCCGGTGATCACGTTCAGCACGCCTGGCGGTAGCCCGGCCTCCTCCAGGACGCGGGCGAACAGGACCAGGGATATCGGTGCTTCGGACGGCGCCTTGGCCACGACCGTGTTCCCCGCCGCCAGAGCCGGGATGATCTTGGACGCTACGAGGTACAGCGGATAGTTGAAGGGGCCGAAGGCGGCCACCGTTCCGACCGGCTCCCGCAGCACGACGGCGGACTTGCCGACGCTGTCGGCCATCCAGTCGCCGGGTATGTACTCCCCGAAGATCTTCCGGACCTCTTCGCGGACGAGCCCCAGCCGCTCCCCGGTGGCCTTGACCTCCGACGCCGCCTGCTCGGATGTCTTGCCCAGATCGGCAACGATGGTCCCAGCGAAGGTGTCCGCGTGCTCTGCGAGGATCGAGGCGGCACGAGCGCACATCTCGAGGCGGTCGGCGGCCGGCGTGGCACGGAAGGCTCCGCGGGCCTGCCGGGCGGCGGCGATCGCCTCCTCGACGTCGTCAGTCGAGGCCTTGGCTGCCCGGGCGATCACCCGTCCGTCGATGGGGGAGCGGACGTCGAATACATCGTCCTTGGCTGCCCTTCGCCAACTGCCGCCGACGAGCAGCTGCAGGTCGGGGACGCCCCCACCGGGCACCATCGCCGGGCGGAAGAACTCCGACACGTCGACGCCGACCGCGCCCTGGACCTGGATCTGCATGGCCTCACCTCGGCGAGCACATTTGGGACCCGGGGTTCCTTCCCGCTCGGCGCTGGAAGCACTCTCCTCTCACGTGCGTGCTATTCGGCGAGGTCTTCGGTGTCCGGCACGATCGTTTGGTCCCTTCTGGCTGTGGTTCGCCGTCGTTTGGCCAGGGTTGGTCGCCGAAAAGACCCAAACGTCCCGTGACGGCGGCAACGGGCGGCCGGAGCCAGGGCTGTCAGCGCCATCACTCGCCCCGGTAGCGACGCGCCGATCGGCTGACGGCGAGAACGAATGCCGCCCCCAGCAGGCTTCCGCTGAGCCTGGCGATCAGCTTGTGTCGTCGCTGCGACCTCTGCAGCGCGGGCAGGTCTCGCGGCCTCGGGGGGAGAGGCTCTGGCAGCCCAGGTCGTTGCGGGTCGGCCGTCGGTTCGGCTCGCTCGAGCCGTGGTGGCCAATCGCCCCGGCTGGTGGTGAAGCAGGCACCGAGCTCGGCGCCAGACGCCGGGTCCTGGTCTGTGGCTTCCACGAACCACCACGTCATGCGGGCCTCGTCGGCGGTCACGCCGAGGACGCCGTAGCCGCGGGCGGTGACGTCGGCCCACGGCACGTGCTCGAGGTCCGAGATGAGGCCGTCGAGGAGGCGCCACGCGCCCGGCGCGCGGCTGTGGCCCATGGGCTTCGATGCGACCGCCGGCGTGGTGAACTCCACGGCGACCGGTGATCCACCGGGTGAGCGCGGTCCTTCGAAGGCCCACGACGAGTGGATGTCGGCTGAGAGGATGACGGTTCGTCCGCCGGCCTGTCCACGGGCCGAGAGGTACCGAACGAGACGGTCCCGCTCTGCGGGATAGCCGTCCCACTGATCGTCGTGGAGGATCTTGCCGTCGACTGCGGCGTAACCGTTGGGTAGCAGGGGCATGAGCAGACCCGCCGCCGGAAGGGGAAGGCTGACCTCGTTGACGACGACGCCCGTCGCCAGCAACAGCCACGGGCGGGAGACATCGGGGCAGCGCTCGGCCAGCCAGTGTCGTTGCTCATCGCCGAGGAGGGACCGATGGGGATCGTGCAGGGCCTTCGTGCCCTGCCCCGCCTGCTCGTCGCGACCCGCCAAACGGGTGTCGAGGATGACGAGTTCCGCGAGATCGCCGATCGCGACGGAACGCCACGTCTTCGAGGGATGGCCGGCGTCGGTCAGACGCGACGGTACCCATTCCTGGCGGGCCCGCATGGCGGCCAGCGCCCGCTCCCTCCACGGGCCCTGCTCGTCATCGTCGTGGTTCTTGGCGCCACCGCTCCAGCAGTTGTCGGCGACATCGTGGTCGTCGACGATCAGGATCATGGGGTGGCGAAGGTGGAGTGCCTGACAGTCGGGGTCCTCTCGCAGCTGAGCCATCCGCTGTCGATAGTCATCGACGCTCACACAGGTGCGAGGGGGACGATGCTGTCGCGGGCCTTTCTTGCCACCGTCCTCGTAGAGGTAGTCGCCGAGGTGCAACACGAAGTCCACCTCCCGCTCGGCCATCGCCCGGTAGACACCCAGTGGCGCCATCGAGTAGCGGGCGCAGGAGACGAGACCGATCCTCACCTGCTCGACGGGCGCCGCCGGCAATGTCCTGGTCCGGCCGACGGGCGAACGATCTTCCCCGGCCTCGAAGCGGTACCAATACGTTGACGCTGGCGACAGGCCGTTCACGTCCACGACCAGGGTGTGGTCTCGATCGGCATTCGTCTCCAGCGCGCCCTCGCCGACCACCTCCGTCAATGCCGGGTCCGTCGCGATTCGCCACGTGGCCCTCGAGGCACCCGTCAGGCGCGTCCAGAGAAGGACGGCGGTGGCGGTCGGTTCGAAGGACGCCACCGAGTGGCAGAAGACGGAGCTCATCGGATGCTCGGCGCTCGACGTTAGCGACACTCCCGTGCAGCACGGAGAGGGCTACCTGGCGGAGTCAGCCGTCGCCGCCCATGCCGTTGCCCGGGCGAGCAGCCACAGCAGGTACGGCGCGCCGACCAACGCGGTGATAACGCCCACTGCCCGCTCGGTCGGCGCGAGCACCGGCCGCCCGATGACGGCCGGCGCCGACGGGGAACCAGTGTTACGCCGGCGCGTTTGATTAGGCACGCCTAACCTGTATAGTTCGGGACGCTTAACGGAGCTGCTGCACGGTCGGCCGAGGAGGAGGGGCGCAGTGCGTGTCGTCATGTTCGGGTACCAGACGTGGGGCCACCGCACGCTGCAGGCGCTCGTCGACTCGGAGCACGAGGTGGCGTGTGTCGTGACCCACCCGCCGAGCAATCACGCCTACGAGAAGATCTGGGACGACTCCGTGGCCGACCTGGCCGCGGAGCGGGGCGTGCCGGTGCTGCTGCGGAGCCGTCCCGACGACGAGGAGCTGGTGACAGAGCTCAAGGAAGCCGATCCCGACATCATCGTCGCCACCAACTGGCGCACCTGGATCCCGCCGCACATCTTCGGGCTGCCCCGCCTCGGCACTCTCAACGTCCACGACTCGCTGCTCCCCGCCTACGCCGGATTCGCACCGTTGAACTGGGCGGTGATCAACGGCGAGAAGGAGGTGGGGGTGACGACGCACATGATGGACGCCGACCTCGACTGCGGTGACATCGTGCTGCAACGGGCCGTCCCGGTCGAAGACGACGACACCGCGACCGACCTGTTCTACAAGACCCTCGACCTTTTCGGTCCGATCACCCTCGACTCCCTCGAGCTCATCTCGTCTGGTCGCGGGGAGTGGAAGCGACAGGACCGCTCCAAGGCCAGCTTCTTCCACAAGCGATCCGTCGAGGACAGCCGGATCGACTGGACGTGGCCGGCACAGGACATCGCCAACCTGGTTCGGGCCCAGTCGGACCCCTACCCCAACGCCTTCACGTTCCACCGTGGGGAGCGCATCCGCGTCTTGGCCGCCTCGGTGTCGAAGGGGCGCTACGGCGGCACCGCCGGTCGGATCTTCATCCGTGAGGGGAACGGAGTGGTCATCGTCGCCGGCGCCGACGCCCGCCGTGGGTGCAACGCCGGCGTCGTCATCCATCGGGTCCGTACCGACGACGGCCAAGAGCATGCTGCCGGCGAGTACTTCCGCACCATGGGCGGGTACCTCACGAGCCACCCCTGAGCTTCGGGCGAAGTGCCGATCGACCCTCTCGCGCTTCCCGCCGGCGAGTGCCACGTCTGGTGGGCGCGGCCCGGCGATGCCACCGCCGACTTGGACCGGTTGCTCGACGCCGACGAGTGGGTTCGCCGGCAGCGGTTCGTCTTCGCCGCTGATCGCCTTCAGTTTCTCGCCGCCCACGCGCTCGCCCGCCTCGTGGTCGCCGCGTACCTCGGCCAAGACCCGGCGGCGCTCCGCTTCACGTCAGCGTGCAAGACGTGCGGAGAGCCCCACGGCAAGCCTCGGCTGGCCGACCCACCAGCCGATCTCGAGCTGTCGCTGTCGCACTCCGGAGACCGGGTGGCGGTTGCCGTGGCGCGCGGCGTGCCCGTCGGGGTGGACGTCGAGCAGGTGGCCACCGCGTACGACCCGGCTGTCATCCAGGATGTGCTCTCGCCCGTCGAGCGGTTCGCGCTGCAGGAGCTGAGCCCGGCGGACGCGTCGCTGGCCTTCCTCCGGTACTGGGTCCGCAAAGAGGCGCTGCTCAAGGCCACCGGCGACGGGTTGGCCGTGTCGCCGGCGTTGATCACCGTCTCCGCGCCCGATCAGCCCGCCCGCCTGCTCGCGTGGGCGGCGCGGCCGGCGCCACGCCTGCATGCCCAACTCAGCGACCTCGACCCCGGGGACGGCGTGCTGGGCTGCGTCGCGCTCCTGACCCAGGCGCACCATCGCGTCGTCGAGCACGATGGGGCGCGCTTGCTCAGGGCCGCGGCCACCACCGGCGCCGACGAGAAACATGCCCACCACGAGTGGACATGTAGAGGGGTTGTCTGTTAGGGTGACCTAACACGTCCCGAGAGGGAGCCCTTACATCGCTGTCGGCGAGGCCGATGGCCGGAGTGCGGCGTGGGCCGCGATGGGGAGACCATGTCACAGATACTTCCGGTCGACGACGCTCACCTCTACGACGTCATCGGGATCGGCTTCGGGCCCTCGAACCTCGCCCTCGCCATCGCCACGAAGGAGCACAACGGGCGCGCTGGGAACGACGACACGTTCTCCGCCCTGTTCCTCGAACGACAGGGCACCTTCGGGTGGCACCGCGGGATGCTCATCGACGACGCCACGATGCAGGTCTGCTTCCTGAAGGACCTGGTGACGCTGCGGAACCCGGCCAGCGAGTTCGGCTTCCTGGCCTACCTCCACAGCAAGAACAGGTTGCTCGACTTCATCAACTGCAAGAGCCTCTACCCGCTGAGGATCGAGTTTCACGACTACCTGGAATGGGCGGCTGCCAAGGTCGACGAGCTCGTGCGCTACGGCCACGAGGTTGCTGGCGTACGGCCCGTCGTGCACGACGGTGCCATCGTCGCGTTCGATGTCGTGACCACCACGGAGACGGGCGCGCAGAACGTCTGGCGTACCCGCAACCTGGTGTTCGGCTTGGGCCTCGAGCCCGTCGTGCCGAGCAGTGTCTCCGTCGGCGCCCGCAGCTTTCACAGCCGTGAGCTGCTCGGGCGCGTGGAAAGGATGAGCGAGACCTCGCCATCGCGGTTCGTCGTGGTCGGCGCCGGCCAGAGCGCGGCGGAGGCGACGGCGTACCTGCACCGGAGGTTCCCCGAGGCCGAGGTGTGCGCGGTCTTCTCTCGGTACGGCTACAGCCCCGCCGACGACAGCTCCTTCGCCAATCGCATCTTCGACCCGACGGCGGTGGACGAGTTCTACACGGCGCCGACCACCGTCAAGCGGGCGATCATCGACTACCACCGGAACACGAACTACTCAGTGGTCGACCACGACCTCATCCAGGATCTCTACGGACGCATCTACCAGGAGGCGGTCCTCGGTGTGCAGCGCCTGCGCGTCTTCAACGTCTGCCGGCTGACGGAGGTCGTCGAAGACGACGAGGGCATGCAGGTGACCATCGAGTCGATGACCACCGGCGAAAAGACGCGGCTCGATGCCGACGCCGTCGTGTACGCCACCGGCTACCGCCCTGCCGATCCCGCCCGGCTCCTCGGAGATCTCGCCCGGTACTGCCGCTACGACAGCGAGGGCCAGTTGCGCGTCGAACGCGACTATCGAGTGACGACCGTGCGGGACCTGCAGTGCGGCATCTACCTGCAGGGGGGGACGGAGCACAGCCACGGCCTCTCGTCGTCGCTTCTGTCGAACACGGCAGTGCGGGCCGGAGAGATCCTGGAATCGATCGTGGCCCGGCGGGCGCCAGCGGGCGGCGCCGAGACGGGGTACCCCGTGTGCGGAGGGGCGGTCCGCCGCGAGGCCGCCCATCTCGGCACCCGTTGCTGAGCCCGACGCCGCCCCCGCCTGTCATCGCATGAGCCTGACCACGTCCCAGCGTCTGGCGGACGGGATCCGCGAGCGGCCGCCCCAGGCGCTCCCCGAGACCACGCTCCCGGCGTTGTTCGCCGACCAGGCAGCCCGCACGCCCGAGGCGACCGCGGTGGTATTCGAGGGCACGCGCCTCACGTACGCGGCGCTCGACGCCCGGGCGGCGCGGCTGGCAGGACTCCTCGCCGAGCGCGGGGCCGGGCCTGACCGCATCGTCGCTGTCGCCTTGCCGCGCTCGGTGGAGCTCGTCGTGGCTCTGCTCGCCGTGCACAAGGCGGGTGCCGCGTACCTGCCCCTCGACACCGACTACCCGGCCGAGCGGCTGGCCTTCATGGTCGCCGATGCCGTTCCGGCCCTCGTCGTGACGAACCAGGCGGTGTCGCGGTGCCTGCCCGACACAGTGCCGATTCTGCTCGTGGACTGCAGCGAGACGCTGCAGACCGTCGCTGGCGGTCCCACCGCCGATTGCAATCAGGTGCCGCTCGAACCCGCGCACCTGGCGTACGTGATCTACACCTCCGGGTCGACGGGGCGGCCCAAGGGCGTCGCCGTCTCGCACCGCTCCGTCGTCAACCGTCTCCTTTGGATGCAGGCGGAGTACGGGCTGACCGGGGACGACAGGGTGCTGCAGAAGACCCCGTCGAGCTTCGACGTGTCGGTGTGGGAGTTCTTCTGGACGCTGAACGCCGGCGCCACCCTCGTGGTGGCCAAGCCCGGCGGGCACCGCGACCCGGCCTACCTCGCCGGCCTCGTCGAGCGCGAGCGCGTCACGACGTTGCACTTCGTCCCTTCCATGCTGCACGCGTTCCTGGCCGAGCCGGCCGCGGGCCGGTGCGCGTCGCTCCGGCGGGTCATCTGCAGCGGAGAGGCCCTCCCCGCCGAGCTGCGCGACCGCTTCTACCGCGCGTTCGGCACTTCGGGCCCCGAGCTGCACAACCTCTACGGGCCCACGGAGGCCGCCGTCGACGTCACCTCCTGGGCCTGCTCGCCCCACCAGGTGGGCGTCGTGCCGATCGGCACGCCGGTGTGGAACACCGGCCTGCGCGTGCTCGACGATCGCCTCCGACCCGTCGACGCCGGGCGCACCGGCGAGCTGTACCTCGCCGGGGTGCAGCTGGCCCGCGGCTACTTGAACCGACCCGGGCTCACCGCCGACCGCTTCGTTGCCGACCCGTTCGGCACGCCTGGTACTCGCATGTACCGCACCGGTGACCTCGCTCGCTGCCGCGATGACGGCGTGCTGGAGTACCTGGGGCGCGTCGACGACCAGGTCAAGATCCGGGGCTTCCGGGTCGAGCTCGGTGAGGTCGAAGCGACGCTTGCGTCCTGCCCCGGCGTGCGTCAGGCGGCGGTGGCGTCCGGCGGCGACGGTCCTGGGGACGTGCGCCTGGTCGCCTATTTCGTCGCCGATCCCGGTGCCCGTCTCACCCCCGCCCACCTGCGTGGCCACCTGGCCGCCCGGCTCCCCGAGCACATGGTGCCGGCCGCGTTCGTACCCCTGGCGGCCATGCCCCTGTCGACGAACGGAAAGCTCGACCGCAAGGCGTTGCCGCCCCTCGACTGGGCCGCGCTGGCCACGGAGGGCACCCCCCGCACGTCGGGCGAGGAGCTGCTGTGCGGCCTGTTCGCGCAGGTGCTGGGCCTCCCCCGCGTCGGCGTGGACGACAGCTTCTTCACCTTGGGCGGCGACAGCATCGGGGCCATGCTCGTCGCCGGCCGTGCCCGCCGGGCCGGCTTGGCTTGCACTGCGGCTGACATCTTCGAGCATCCGTCGCCGGCGGGGCTGGCGGCCGCCGTTGCCGACACGGCGCCGGCGGCCGAGGACGACGCACCACCCCTCGATCGGCCCCTCGTCGTGCTCGATCCCGGTGAGGCGGCGCGGGTGGGCGCGACGGGGCCGCACGTCGAGGATGTCCTGCCGCTCGGGCCGCTGCAGGAGGGGCTCTTCTTCCATGCCGGCATCGACACCCGGGCTGGAGACGCCTACGTCGTGCAACTGCTCCTCACCGTCGAGGGCCCCGTGGACGGCGACGCTCTCTCCCGTGCCGCCCGGGCTCTCGTACGCCGGCACCCGGCGCTGCGTGCCGCCTTTCGCCTGACCGGCGACGGTCGCCCCGTGCAGATCGTTCTGCGTGACGTCGACGTCCCCGTACGGGTGGTCGACCTGTCGACCGAGGCCGATCAGGAGGCAGAGGTTCGCCTGGTCGCCGACGACGACCGTGCGCGCCCCTTCGACACCGCCGACGCGCCGCTGCTGCGCCTGTCGCTGCTGCGCTGCGGCCCGCAGCGCGCCCGGGTGGTGCTGACCGTCCACCACCTGGTCGTCGACGGCTGGTCGTTGCCGGTGCTCGTGCGCGAGCTCTTCCTGCTGCACGGGGATGCGGAGGCCGCCGCTCTGCCCCCGGCGCGCCCCTACCGGGACTACCTGGCGTGGACGGGGGTACAGGACGGCGCCAGCTCGGTCGCGGCTTGGGCGCGCTCGCTGTCCGGGATCAGCGAGGCGACGCGGATCTGCCCGCCGGACCGAACATCGGCGCCTGCCGCGCCCGAGCAGGTCAGTGAGGTGCACCTCGACGAGGAGGCGACCGCGGCGCTCGGCGCGTTCGCCCGACGCCATGGGCTCACGCTCAACACCGTCGTCCAGGTTGCGTGGGGGACCGTGCTCGGCCTGCTGACGGGCAGCGACGACGTGGTCTTCGGCGCCACCGTCTCCGGGCGCCCCGCAGAGCTGGCCGGCGTGGAATCGATGGTCGGGCTGTTCGTCAACACCGTCCCCGTGAGGGTGCGGGTGGACCGAGCCGAGCCAGTCGTGTCGACGCTGCGACGGCTGCAGGACGAACAGGCGCAGCTGATGGCCCACCATCACGTCTCGCTGGCCGCCATCCAGGCCGCGGTCGGGATGGGCCAGCTGTTCGACACCTTGGTCGTGTTCGAGAACTACCCGATCGACGCTGACGCGCCGGCGGGCCCCGGCGAAATCACGGTCTGCGAGGTCGAGCGGCGCGACGCCACCCACTATCCGTTGTGCCTGACGGTGGTGCCCGGTCGACGACTCGCGCTCCGCCTCTCCTACCGGCCCGACGCGATCGAGCCTGGCATGGCGCACAGCATCGCCGGTTGGGTGGCGCGGGTGCTGGAGGCGGCGGTCGCCCGCCCCGAGGGGCTGGTCCGCGCCATCGATCTGGTGCCGGCGCAGGAGCGGGCCCGTCTGCTCGTCGACTGGAACGCCACCGAGCGTGAAGTTCCCGCCGTCACCCTGCCCGAGCTCTTCCAGGCCGCGGCGTCCCGTCGGCCCCGAGACGTCGCCCTCGTGGCCGGCGCCACCGACCTGACCTTCCACGACCTGGACGGGCGAGCCAACCGTCTGGCCCGCCTGCTGGCTCGCCGAGCCGTTGGCCCCGAGCACGTCGTGGCTTTGGCGCTGCCTCGCGACGAGCGGCTGGTGATCGGCCTGCTGGCGGTGCTCAAGGCCGGCGCCGCGGTCCTCGCGCTGGGCACCGAGGACCCGCCCGACCGGATCGCCCGCCAGCTCGCCGACGCCGTCCCAACCTGCGTCCTGGCCACCCAGGAAACGGCCGGCGCACTCCCCGACGATTGGCCGTTGGTGTTGCTCGACGATCCCGTCGTGGTTGCCGAGCTGGCCGGCTACCGCGCCGGAGCCTTCACCGACGCCGAGCGCACCCAGCCGCTGCGCCTCGACCACCCGGCCTACCTGATCTCCACGTCGGGGTCCACCGGCGCCCCCAAGACGGTCGTGGTCACCCACCGCGGCCTGACGAACCTGTTCCACTCCCAGCTCGCCGACGTCATCACCCCCGAGGTCCGCGCCGCCGGCGGGCGCAGGTTGCGCGCCGCGCTGCTCGCGCCCGCCGTCTTCGACGCCTTCTGGGACCCGCTGCTCTGGATGTTCGCCGGCCACGAGCTGCACCTCATGGCCGACGAGGTCCGCCTCGACCCCGAGCGGCTGGTGGGGGAGGTCCGCAGCCGGCGCATCGACGCTGTCGACAGCACGCCGTCCTACCTCGCGCACCTGCTCGACGCCGGGCTCCTCGACGGCTCGGGGCACCGGCCCTCGGTCGTCAGCTTCGGGGGGGAGCCTGCCGGCGCGGCGCTGTGGTCCGAGCTGGGCGAGGCCCCGTCGCTCGGCGCCTACAACTTCTACGGCCCCACCGAGTGCACCGTCGACGCCCTGTTCTCGCGCGTGGGCGACAGCCCGTCGCCCACCATCGGGCGGCCGATGGCCAACGTGCAGGCGTACGTGGTCGACTCGGCCCTTGGACCCGTCCCGGTCGGGGTGCCCGGTGAGCTCTACCTGGCCGGCGCCGGCCTGGCCCGGGGGTACCTCAACCGGCCGGCGCTGACCGCCGAGCGGTTCGTGGCCAACCCGTTCGGCGCCGCCGGCTCCCGGGTGTACCGCACCGGCGACCTGGTGCGCTGGCTGCCCGACGGGTGCCTCGAGTTCCTCGGGCGTACCGACGATCAGGTGAAGATCCGTGGCTTTCGCATCGAGCCCGGGGAGGTCGAGGCCGAGCTGAGCCGTCATGCGGGGGTGTCGGCCGCGGCAGTGGTCGCCCACGACGACGGTGAGCAGAAGCGGCTGGTCGCCTACGTCGTGCCCCGGGCCGGGGCCGTGCTCGAGCCGGTGGAGCTCCGCCGCCACCTGGGTGCCCGGCTCCCGAGCCACCTCGTCCCCGCCGCCTGCGTGGTCGTCGACGCCCTGCCACTGACGCCGAACGGCAAACTCGACCGACGGGCCCTGCCCGTGCCGGAGCTGGCCGGCGTCGCCGCCGGTCGCCCACCGCGCACCGCGCGCGAGCAGATCCTTTGCGGACTGTTCGCCGAGCTGCTCGGCATTGGCGGGGTGGGGATCGACGACGACTTCTTCGCCGTCGGCGGCCACTCGCTGCTGGCCATCCGCCTCGTGAACGGCATCCGGCGGTTCCTGGGCGTCGACCTCTCGGTGCGGGCGGTGTTCGACACGCCCACCGTCGCCGGCTTGGCCGCCATCCTCGAGGGGCCTCGCCCCACCCGGCCGGCGCTGCGCCCGGCGGCGCGCACCGACCACCTCCCGTTGTCCTTCGCCCAGGAGCGCCTGTGGTTCCTGCACCGCTTCGAGGGGCCGAGCGCGACCTGGAACGTCCCGATAGCTCTTCGCCTCGCCGCTGGGGTCGACGTCGTGGCACTGCGGGAGGCGCTCGCAGACGTGGTGGAGCGCCACGAGACCCTCCGGACCGTGTTCCCCGACGAGGGCGGAGAGCCGCTCCAGCGTGTCCTGCTGGCCGAGCAGGCCCGGCCCACCCTCGAGGTCCGTACCGTCGACGGAGGGCTCGCTGCCGAGCTTGCCGCCGCCGCTCGCCAGCCCTTCCACCTGGCCGACGAGATCCCCCTGCGGGCCTGGCTGTTCCGGCCTCCGAGCGGGGACGAGGAGGTGCTGCTCGTGGTCGTGCACCACATCGCCGCCGACGAGTGGTCGGTGGGGCCCCTGGTGCGCGATCTCGGGACCGCCCTTGTCGCCCGCTGCGCCGGCCAGCCGCCACCGTGGGCCCCGCTGCCGGTGCAGTACGCCGATTACACGCTGTGGCAGCGGGAGGTGCTGGGGGACGGAGCGGACGCTGCGTCGCCCCTGTCCCATCAACTGGAGTTCTGGGCCGAGACCCTGCGGGGCGGGCCCGAGCAGCTGGACCTGCCGGTGGACCGGCCGAGGCCGCCGGTGGCGTCGCACCGCGGGGCTACGGTCCGGTTCTGCGTCCCCGCCGCGCTCCACGAGCGGGCCCAGTCACTGGCGCGGCGGTCGGGTGCCAGCGTGTTCATGGTGGTGCACGCCGCGCTCGCGGCGCTGCTGACCCGCCTCGGCGCCGGCACCGACATCCCTATTGGCACCCCCGTTGCCGGTCGCGGCGATGACGTCCTCGACGACCTCGTCGGGTTCTTCGTCAACACGGTGGTGCTGCGCACCGACACCTCAGGTGACCCCAGCTTCTCCGAGCTGCTCTCGCGGGTGCGGCGCGTCGACCTCGCGGCGTTCGACCACCAGGACGCTCCGTTCGAGCAGGTGGTGGAGGCGCTGACGCCGGCCCGCTCGCTGGCGCGACACCCGCTGTTCCAGGTCATGCTCGTGCACCACCATGGCCATCGGCAGGGCGCCCAGGTGGGCGGGCTGCGGGCGGGGCCGGACGAGGTCGACCTGGGTGTTGCCAAGGTCGACCTCACCCTCTACGTCACCGAGGAGCCGGGTGCCGGCGGCATCGAGGGGCACCTCGAGTACAGCACCGACCTGTTCGAGCCGGCCACCGCCGAGGCGTTGGCGCAGCGCCTCCTGCGGGTGCTGGAGGCGGCCGTGGCCGAACCCGACCAGCCGATCGGCGAGATCGACGTACTGCTGGCCGGTGAACGTGCGCGCTTGCAGGCCGAGCGCACCCCCACCGCCACGCCGGTACCGGAGGCGACCCTGCCGGAGCTACTGGCCGCCCGGGCCTCGGCATCGCCCGATGCGACCGCGCTGGTGTGCGGCGACGACCGGCTGAGCTACGCCGACCTGCGGGCCCGGGCCACCCGACTCGCCCGGGCCCTGGCCGCCCAGGGCGCCGGGCCCGAACAGGTTGTGGCCGTGGCCCTGCCCCGCTCGCCCGAACTCGTGGTGGCCCTGCTCGCCGTGCTCGAGTCCGGAGCGGCCTATCTCCCGCTCGATCTCGATTATCCGGCCGACCGCATCGCCTACATGCTCCGAGACGCCGATCCGCTGTGCCTGCTCACCACCGCTGCCGTGGCCGAACGGCTCCCCGCCGGCGACGGCACCCCACGGCTTCTGATCGAGGAACTGCCAGCGGACGGCCCTGTCGAGAGCCCGCTGCGCTGCCGGGCGTCGGTCGGCAACGCCGCCTACGTCATCTACACCTCGGGCTCGACAGGCAGGCCGAAGGGCGTCGTCGTGGAGCACGGGTCGCTCGTGAACTTCCTCCTGGCCATGCAGGACCGCTTCACCCTCGGCGCCGGCGACCGGCTCCTGGCCGTCACCACCGTGGGCTTCGACATCGCCGGCCTCGAGCTGTACCTGCCGCTCCTCGCGGGCGCGACGGTCGTACTGGCCGAGCGGGCGGTAGCCCTTGACCCCGAGGCTCTCCTCGCCCTCATCGCCCGCCACGGCGTCACCGCGCTGCAGGCCACGCCGACCCTGTGGCAGGCGCTGGTCGGCGAGGGGCGGCCGGCGTTGGAGGAGATGCAGATCCTCGTCGGCGGTGAGGCCCTCCCCGCCGCGCTCGCCGAGCGGATGCGGGCCTGCGGCGGCCGGGTGACGAACCTCTACGGGCCGACGGAGACCACGATCTGGTCGACGGCGGCCGACGTGGGCGCCGACCCCGGCGCGCCGCCGATCGGCGAGGCCATCCGCAACACGACGCTCCACGTCCTCGACGCCCGCTTGCGCCCGGTGCCCGTGGGCGTGCGGGGGGAGCTGTACATCGGCGGTGCCGGACTGGCCCGGGGCTACCTGGGGCGGCCGGGTCTCACGGCGGAGCGCTTCGTGGCCGACCCCTTCGACCATCCGGGCTCGCGGATGTACCGCACCGGCGACTTGGTGCGCCGGCGGCGCGACGGCGCCCTGGAGTACCTGGGCCGGGCCGACCACCAGGTGAAGGTCCGAGGGTTTCGCATCGAGCTCGGCGAGATCGAGACGGTGCTCGGCTCCCACCCCGGCGTCACCGAGGGACGAGTGGTAGTCCGGGAGGACCGGCCTGGGCACCCACAGCTCGTCGCCTACCTCGTGGCCGAAGGCGACCGGCGGCCGGCGCCCGAGGAGCTGCGCTCCCACCTGTCCGCCACGCTGCCCGACTACATGGTCCCCGCCGCCTTCGTCATCGTCGACGCGCTGCCGCTGACCCCCAACGGCAAGCTCGACCGGGGCGCGCTGCCACCCCCGGACTTCGCCGCCGGGCGGGGGCGGGCACCGCGGACCGAACGGGAACGACTGCTGGCCGCCGTCTTCGCCGAGGTCCTCGGTGTGCCCGACGCCAGTGCTGAGGACAGCTTCTTCGACCTGGGCGGGGACAGCATCGCCTCGATCCGCCTCGTGGCCGCGGCGAGGCACGCCGGGTTTGCCATCACCCCGCGCGACGTCTTCGAGCACAAGACCGTCGAGGCGCTCGCCCTCCACGCCGGCGTGCTGGGGCCGACGACGACAGTCGTCGACACCCCGGCGAGCCCGCCCCCCCTCGTCTCGATTGGCCGAGACGAGCTCGACGAGCTCGGGGTCGGTCTCGGGACGCGACAGGGGAGAGCCTGACGTGGAGGCCAGCCGATCGACCGCCATCGAGGAGGTCCTCCCCCTGGCGCCGCTCCAGGAGGGCCTGCTGTTCCACGCCGAGCTCGACCAGGGCAGCGCCGGCCTGTACGTGGTGCAGGTGCTGGTCGACCTGGAGGGGAGCGTGCAACCGGACCGGCTGCGGGCCGCCGCGCAGGCGTTCACCGACCGCCACCCCAACCTGCGGGTGGCGTTCCGGCGCCGCCGCTCCGGGGATCCGGTGCAGGTCGTGGTGCGCGACGTGCCTGTCGACTGGCGCGAGCTCGACCTGCGCGGACTGCCCGTGGTGCCCGACCATCCAGCCGCGGACGTCGCCGATGAGGACCGGGCGCGCCGGTTCGACCCGGCCCACCCGCCGCTGGTGAGGTTCTCACTCGTCCGGCTGGCCCAGGAGCGGTGGCGGTTGATCGTGACCGTCCACCACCTCGTCATCGACGGGTGGTCGCTCCCGCTCATGGTGGACGAGCTGGTGGAGCTGTACCGGTCGGGGAGTGGCGGGGTGCCGGCGCCGGCCGCCCCCTACCGTGACTACCTGGCGTGGTTGGCCGGCCAGGACCGCCAGGCGTCGATGGCCGAGTGGGAGCGGGCGCTGGCCGGCGTCACCTCCACTCGGCTCTCTCGTTTGAACGTCGCGGTGACGCCGCAGCTCCCGGCTCGGGTCATCCGTGTCCTCCCGGACCCGCTGGTGGAGGGGTTGACGGCGTTGGCCCGGGCCCACGGGCTCACCATGAACTCGGTCCTCCAGGGCGTCTGGGGGATCGTGCTCGGCCTCCTCATCGGACGGGAGGACGTGGTGTTCGGGGCGACCGTGTCGGGGCGTCCCGCCGAGCTCCCGGGCGTCGAGTCGATGGTCGGGCTGTTCGTGAACACCATCCCCGTGCGGGTGCGAGCGAGGCCGGCGGAGGCGGTGGTCGAGGTCCTCGCCCGGCTCCAGGCCGAACAGGCCCGCCTGATGCCCCACCATCACCTGGCGCTGTCGGACATCCAGGCTGCCGGGAAGGTGGGTGGCGAGCTGTTCGACACGCTCTTCGTGTTCGAGAGCTACCCGTTCGACCTCCAAGGCCTGCCGGCGGCAGAGGGGCTTCGCGTCACCGACATCGACGGCCGGGACGCCACCCACTACCCCCTCACCGTCGTCGTGCTGCCCCGCGGCGGCATAACCCTCGAGCTCGCCTACAGCACCGACCTCTTCGACGCCCCCACCGTCGAGCGCCTCGCCGAGCGCTTCGTGCGGGTGCTGGCCCAGGCCGCCGCCGATCCGTCGGTCCGCGTCGGCGAGCTCGAGGTCCTCTCCGACGACGAGCGCCGCCGGGTGCTCGTCGACTGGAACGACACCGCCACCGAGGTCGACGTCGCCCCCCTGCCCGTGCTCTTCGAGCGCCAGGTGCGCCGTGTCCCCGACGCCCCGGCCGTGGTGGAGGGCGCCACCACGCTCACCTACGCCCAGCTCAACGCCCGGGCCAACCGCCTGGCCCGGCTCCTGGTGGGCGCCGGCGTGGGCCCCGAGACGGTGGTGGGGGTGGCCATGAGCCGCTCGGTGGACTGGGTGGTGGCGTTGTTGGCGGTCACCAAGGCCGGCGGCGCCTACCTGCCCCTCGACCCCGACTATCCCCCGGCCCGGCTGGCCGCCGTCATCGACGACGCCCGCCCCCCCGTGGTCGTGGCCGGCGCCCACACGGCCGCCCGCCTGGCCCCCGACCTGGCCGGGATCCGCTGGCTGTGCCCCGACAGCGAGGCGCTGTCGGGCCGGCTGGAGGCGATGGGCGACCACGACCTGGACGACTCCGAGCGCAGCTGCGCGCTGCGCCTCGACCACCCGGCCTGGGTGATCTACACCTCGGGCTCGACGGGCCGGCCCAAAGGCGTCGTCGTCCCCCACGCCGGGCTGTCCTCCCTGGTGGGGACCTTCGCCGGGGCGGTGGGCTCGGGGCCGGGCGACCGGGTGGCCCAGTTCGCCTCGCCCAGCTTCGACGTGGTCTTCGCCGAGGCCGCCCTTTCCATCCTGGCCGGGGCCACCTGGGTCATCGTGCCCGCCCACCAGCGGGTGGGCGAGGCCCTGGGGGCCTTCGCCACCGCCCAGGGCCTGACCCGCCTCGTCATCCCCCCCACGGTGCTGGCCACCGTGCCCGACGCCGCCCTGCCCCCGGGAGCGGCGTTGGTGGTGGGCACCGAGGAGGTGCCCTCTGAGCTGGTGGGGCGCTGGGCCGGGGGCCGGGTGATGCTCAACGCCTACGGCCCCACCGAGGTCACCGTGAACTCGACGCTGTGGCGCTGCGAGCCGGGCTGGACAGGGGGCCGCCTGCCCATCGGCCGGCCCGACGCCAACACCCGGGCCTACGTGCTCGACTCCGCCCTGCGCCCCGTCCCCCCCGGGGTGGTGGGCGAGCTCTACCTGGGCGGCGACGGCCTGGCCCGGGGCTACCTGGGCCGCCCCGCCCTCACCGCCAGCCGCTTCGTGGCCGACCCCTTCGGCCCCCCGGGGTCGCGCCTCTACCGCTCAGGCGACCTGGTGCGCTGGCTGCCCGAGGCCGACTTGGACTTCGTGGGCCGCACCGACCACCAGGTCAAGGTGCGGGGCTTTCGCATCGAGCTGGGCGAGGTCGAGGCCGCCCTGGCCACCCACCCCGACGTCGACCAGGCGGTGGTGGCCGCGGCCGACGACGCCTCCGGCGGCCGGCGCCTGGTGGCCTACGTCGTGGCCCGCCCCGGCGCCGCCCCCGGCCCGGCCGCGCTGCGCTCCCATGTGGCGGCTCTCCTGCCCGACTACATGGTGCCGTCGGCCTTCGTGACCCTGGACGCCCTGCCCCGGCTGGCCAACGGCA
>JAHWJQ010000169.1 GCA_019348305.1 Actinomycetota bacterium | reverse complement strand
TGGGCGCCGTGGATCGGGGGACTGGCTGTGATCGGCATCATCTACGGCGCGCTCGGCTGCCTGGCCCAGCGGGACATGAAACGGCTGATCGCCTTCTCGTCGGTGGCCCACATGGGCTACGTGATGCTCGGCATCTCCACCCTCACCGACTACGGGATCAATGCCGCGGTGTTCGGCATGGTGGCCCACGGGCTCATCACCGGGATGCTGTTCTTCCTCGCCGGGTCCATCCACGAGCGCTACCACACCCGCGAGCTGGCCCGGCTCGGCGGCATCCTCAAACAGGCCCCCCACCTGGGCTGGATCCTGGGGTTCTGCGCCTTCGCCTCCCTCGGCCTACCTGGCCTCGCCGGCTTCTGGGGCGAGTTCCCGGCGATCCTGTCCGCCTACAGCCCCGCCGAGGCGCTGGACGAGGGCCTGTTCAGGGTCTACATGGTGGTGGCCGCCATCGGCACCGTCCTTGCTGCCGGCTACCTGCTCTGGATGTTCCAGCGGACCGCTTTCGGCCTGCCCAAGGAGGAGTTCGCCGACGCGCACATCCACGACGTGCACGGCCCTGAGTGGCTGGCGTGGACGCCGTTGCTCGTGCTCATCGTCGTGCTCGGGGTGTTCCCGGGCCTGCTGTTCGGCATCACCGACGACGCCATCGGCGTGGTCACTCAGGCCTTCGCCAAGGTCGGCAGCTGAGAATGGGCGGCGTGCTGGTGGCAGCGACGCAGGCGGCGGGGGAGTTCGTGACTCCCCGGCTCGACTACGCCGCTCTGGCTCCCGAGATCATCCTCACCGGCGTCATCGTGGTGGTGCTGCTGCTCGACCTGTTCCTCGATGAGACCCAGAAGTACGTCATCCCGAGCATCGCCGGCTTCGGGATCCTCGCCGCCGCCTTCCCCCTCGTGTTCCTCGCCGTCCAGGGCGACGACGTGCGATCGATGGTGGGCGGTGCCTACGTCTCCGACAACTTCGCCCTGGTGTTCAAGGCCCTCTTCCTCGGGACGGGCTACGTCGTGCTCCTGATGTCCAACCGCTACATCGACGAGGGCGACTACTACAAGGGCGAGTACTACGTGATGTTGCTGTCCTCGCTGCTCGGGATGGTCGTCATGTCGTCGTCGCGCGACCTCATCTCGATCTTCGTGGCGCTCGAGTTGCTGTCGATCCCGGCCTACCTGCTGGCTGGCTGGCGCAAGCGCGACCTCAGGAGCAACGAGGCGTCACTCAAGTACTACCTGCTCGGGGTGCTGGCCAGTGCGGTGATGCTCTACGGGATGTCGCTCATCTTCGGGGCCGCGGGTACCACGGTGCTGGAGGACATCCGCGGCGAGCTCGTGTCGGCGCCCGAGCTCGACAAGGTCATCACGATCGGCGTCTTCTTCGTGGTGGTGGGCTTCGCCTTCAAGGTGTCGGCTGTGCCCTTCCACTTCTGGGCACCCGACACCTACGAGGGGGCGCCGACGCCTGTGACCGCCTTCTTGTCGGTGGCCTCCAAGGCGGCCGGCTTCGTTGCCCTGCTGCAGCTGGTCTTCATCGGCTTCCTCTCCCAGGGTGACACGTGGGCGCCGCTGTTCTGGGTGCTGGCCGCTCTGACGATGACCGTCGGGAACCTGGTGGCGATGCGCCAGACCAACATCGTGCGGATGCTCGCGTACTCCTCGGTGGCCCAGGCCGGCTACATCCTCGTGCCCTTCGCGGTAGCGGGGGACGAGCTGCGAGCGGTGCAGTCGGCCCAGACGGCCACGATCGTCTACCTGCTCATCTACTCGGCCATGAACCTGGGGGCCTTCGCCATCGTCTTGGCCGTCGCCCGCAAGACCGGCTCGGGCGAGATCTCGAGCTACGGCGGGCTCTTCCAGTACGCCCCCGGCCTCACGGTGGTCATGACGATCTTCCTGGCCTCTCTGGCCGGCGTGCCTCCGGCGGGCGGGTGGTTCGCCAAGTTCGCCGTGTTCCGGGCGGTCCTCGACGCCGGGACCGGCTGGGCCGTGGCCCTGGGCGTGATCGCCGCCGTCAACTCGGTGGTGGCCGCCTTCTACTACTTCAACGTGGCCCGGGAGATGTGGATCAGTCCTGTGCCCGACGAGGACCGCACACCGATACGGGTGCCTGCCGCCCTCACCACCGCCCTCGGCCTCACCGTCGCCGTCGTCCTGGTGATCGGGGTCTTCCCGGGCCTGTTCGCCGACCTCGGCAACGCGGCATCGCTCTTTTCGCCTTCGCAACCGTAGGTTCCATCGCCGTCGCAACCGGAGGTTGCTCGGCGAGTTCCCTCGTGCCGGCCTTCGGCCGGCGCTGTTTCTTGCTCAGCCGACCGGCGGAGCCGGATCGGCTGAGATAGGACGGTGAATTTGGAGCCGTCCGGTGCCATGGGGGTGGTGCTGGGACGGGTTCGGCGGTTCGGGCCGATCCCGTTCGAGGATTATCTGGACGTCGCCCTCTATGACCCCGAGGTCGGCTTCTACAGCACGGGCGGCGCCGCGGGCCGCCAGGGGGACTTCCTGACCAGCCCCGAGCTCGGCCCGTTGTTCGGGGCGGTGATGGCACGGGCGCTCGACGCCTGGTGGTCGGAGATGGGAGAGCCCGATCCATTCGTCGTCGTGGAGGTCGGCGCCGGCGTGGGCACTCTCGCCAAAGCCGTCCTGGCCGCGGCGCCCCGCTGCACTCCGGCACTGCGCTACCTGCTCGTGGAGCGCTCCGAGAGCCTGCGCCAGCGCCAACCGGCGCACGTTCCACTCGAGCCGACCTCGGTCGTGCTCGCACCCCGGGCGAGTGAGGACCTGGACGATGACGATTCGCCGACACCGGCCGGCGACGGCCCAAGGCTGGCCTCGCTGGCCGATCTGCCTGCCGGCCCGCTGACCGGGGTGGTGCTGGCCAACGAGTTGCTCGACAACCTTCCCTTCACCCTGGTCGAGCGCAGCGCCGGCGGCTGGGAGGAGGTTCGGGTTGGCGAGGCGGAGGGAACCGCAGCGCTGGTCGAGGTCCTCACGCCGGCGCCACCGCCGCTGGCCGCTCTCGCCGCAGAGTTGGCACCCGAGGCCGATCCTGGGGCGCGCATCCCGGTACAGCGCCGGGCGGCGGCGTGGCTCGGCGAGGCCCTGCGGCTGGTTCGCCGGGGGCGGGTCGTGGTCGTCGACTACGCCGCGACTACCTCCGAGGTGGCGGGCCGCCCCCAGGGCCAGTGGCTACGGACCTATCGCAGCGGCGGCCCGGGAGGCGATCCCCTCGATCGTCCTGGCGCGCAGGACATCACCTGTGAGGTGTGCGTCGACCAGCTCGCCCGGGTCCAGGCCCCGTCGGCCAACCGGTCGCAGGCGGAGTTTCTCGAGGCCCACGGCTTGGCGAAGCTCGTGGACGACGCGAGGGATGGCTGGCGCAGGGGGGCCGCCGGCGGCGGGCTCGAGGCGCTCCGTGCCAGGAGCCGGATCGACGAAGCCGTCGCCCTCACCGACCCCTCGGGGCTCGGGGCCTTCCGGGTGCTCGAGTGGGTGGCAGGCTGAGCCCGGGCCAGCCGCTACCCTGCCGGCGTGCGCCGACGCCTTCTCCCGCTGCTGGGCCTCGTCTTGACGCTGGTTCCAGCCCTGGTCACCACCGTTGCGGCCCCTGCCGCCGCCGCCGGCGACGACACCGTTCTTGCCTTCGGTGACGCCGCCTTTGCCGGCTCCACCAGCGGGGTCCCCCTTTCGTCGTCCCTCGTGGGGATGGCTGCGAAGCGCACGGGCACGGGGTACTGGCTGGTGGGGCGCGACGGCGGCATCTTCGCCTTCGGCGACGCCGGCTTTTTCGGCTCCACCGGCGACATCCAGCTCAACCAGCCGATCGTGGGCATGACCGCCACCCGCTCCGGCAACGGCTATTGGACGGCGGCGGGCGACGGCGGGATCTTCGCCTTCGGCGACGCCGGTTTCCTGGGCAGCATGGGGGGGGTCCGCCTGGCTCGCCCGGTGGTGGCGATGGCCGCCACCGGCTCTGGCAACGGCTACTGGCTCGTCGCCGCGGACGGCGGCATGTTCGCCTTTGGCGATGCCGCTTTCCACGGTTCGGCGGCCGACCAGCGCCTGGGCAAGCCCGTGGTGGCCATGGCGGCCACCCCCGATGGTGGCGGCTATTGGCTGGTTGGCGGCGACGGCGCCGTCTACGGGTTCGGCAATGCCGCCCACCTCGGCAACGCCCCCGGCAACGTCGAGGTCGCCAGCATCGCCGCCTCCCCGTCCGGCAACGGCTACTGGCTGCTCGACCGGGCTGGCGGCGTCTTCTCCTTTGGCGATGCGGTCTTCGCCGGGTCCGCGTCAGGGGCGGTGCCGCCGGGCAAGGTCGCCCTGGCCCTGGCCCCGTCGCCGTCCGGCAACGGGTACTGGATCACCACCAGCGAGCGTCCCCTGGTGCCGGGGGCCACAGGGCCGGGGGTCGCAACGCTGCAGGCCCGCCTCCACGAGCTCGGCTACTGGGTGCCGGTCGACGGCCGGTTCTCGGCCACCACCACCCAGGCCCTGTACGCCCTGCAGAAGGCAGCCGGCATCCCCCGTACCGGGCAGTTCGACGCCCCCACGGCCCGCGCCCTCGACGAGCGGGTGCTCCCCACACCCCGTACGACGAGCGGCTATGGCGTGGAGATCGACAAGAGCCGCCAGCTGCTGATGCTGGTGAGCAACGGGCGCATCGTCCGGGTCTTCAACACCTCGACGGGCAACGGGGCGCGCTACCGCTCAGGGTCGGGAACGGCCATCGCCCACACCCCCGAGGGGTCGTTCTCGGTGCTGCGCCAGATCAACGGGCTACGGATCTCAGAGCTGGGGCAGCTGTTCCGGCCCAAGTACTTCACCGGCGGCTACGCCATCCACGGCTCACCCAGCATCCCGCCCTACCCCGCCTCCCATGGCTGCGTCCGCGTCTCGAACGCCGCCATCAACTTCCTCTGGGACAGCGGCGAGATGCCGATCGGCACCCCGGTGCTCGTCTA
>JAHWJQ010000168.1 GCA_019348305.1 Actinomycetota bacterium | reverse complement strand
GAGGAGCAGTCCGGCCGCCAGTCCGACGACGGCAGCCACGGACAACACCCCTCGGGTCCAGCGCTGCATCCGACCTTCCTTCCACCAGAGGGGTCCTACGCCCGTACGACAAAGGCGTTCGTCAGCAACGACGTCACGGCTTGCCGGGCCGGTCGATTGCTCCGCTCTACGCGCCCGCCGGCCCGCTCGACGACCCGGAGTTGAAAAACACAAGATGTTCTGAATGAACCTTATGACCGGGTCGTGCGGATGTCGGTCGGGGACGGCCTTCTCCGCGTCTCCCCTGCCCTCCGCGGGACGGCAGGTGAGGACGTCCCCCCTCGGGACGCGACTGCAGGGAGTTCCATGAACACTGTCCTCTCAAGACACGGGTCGGCGCGCCGCGTCGGCCGTGCGCTCGTCGCAGCCGGCCTGGCTGTCGCCGGCACCGGACTGGCCCTCGGGCCCGGCACCGGTACCGCCTCCAGTCACCGCGAGGCACCCCTGACCGCGGCCAACCCGCTGTCGGACAATGTCGACACCTACTCCTTCGTCAGCCCCGACAAGCCTGACACGGTCACCCTGATCGCTACCTGGATCCCCTTCCAGGACCCGGCCGGTGGCCCGAACTTCTATCCCTGGGGCGCGAACGGCTACCGCTACAACATCAAGGTCGACACCAACGGTGACGCCAAGCCCGACATCACCTACCGCTGGACGTTCACCAACATCGATACGCGCGGGACGGACACCTTCCTCTACAACACTGGAGCGGTGAACTCCTTCAACGATGAGGCGTTGAGGTTCAAGCAGACCTACAAGTTGGAGAAGATCGGCCTCGACGGCGCCTCGGAGACGCTGGTCGACGGCGCCAAGACCGCTCCTTCCCGGGTCGGCGACGCCTCGATGCCGAACTACGGCGCGCTGCGGGACGAGGCCGTGCAGCCGGTGGACAGAACGACCGGCACGAGCTTCGTCGCGCAGGCCGACGACCCGTTCTTCGTCGACCTCGGCTCGGCCTTCGACCTGCTCGGGCTGCGGCCGTTGAACCCTGCCCATGTCATTCCGCTCCCGGCCGAGGCCGGCGTTGACGGCGTGGCCGGCAAGAACGGCCACAGCATCGCCCTGCAGCTGCCCATCACTGCGGTCAGCAAGAACGGCACCGTCCCCACCACGGTCAACGACAAGGACTCGGTCATCGGCGTCTACGCCTCGTCCAGCCGCCAGCGCGTCCGGGTGCTCACCCCCGCCGGTGGTACCCCCCGCGTCGCGGGTCGCTGGGTCCAGGTCAGCCGGCTCGGTCTGCCCCTGGTGAACGAGGTGCTCATCCCCCTCGGCCTGAAAGACAAGTGGAACGCGACCAGGCCGGCCGACGACGCCCAGTTTTTCCCCCAGATCCTCGACCCCGAGCCGGCCAAGCTGATCCCGGTGCTGTACCCCGGGGTCACGACTCCCCAGGGCGGCTTCAATGCCGACGGCAGCCCGAGGCGCAGCGACATCGTCGCCGTGCTCCAGGGCGCGGCCTCCGGGCTCACGGGCGACCAGCTCCTGCCCCCGGCCGATCTGCTCCGCCTGAACCTGGCCACCCCGGTGACGGCGCCTGGGAGCCAGCAGCGTCTCGGCTTCTTGGCCGGCGACGCTGACGGCTTCCCCAACGGGCGGCGTCTGGTCGACGACGTGGTCGACATCGAGCTGCGGCTGATCGCCGGCGGCACGCCGCTCAACCCGGAGTTCAACAAGTCCCCCAACAACGCCCTGACCGATGGGGTCGACGGCAACGATCGCCCCTTCCTCGGCGAGTTCCCCTACGTCAGCAGCCCCCGGTCCGGCTATGACCAGCCGCCGACGGGCTAGGTAGCCAGTGCGCCAAGCGGCATTGGCCGTGCTCGCCGCCGTCGCCGTGGCGGTCGTCCCGGGATGCTCCCGGGACGACCGCTCGAGCGGCGTCGAAGCTGGATCGACGGTGCCGTTCGTGGCCGTCGATCCGGCCAGCGCGTCCCCCACCGATCGGGAGGTGGCCGTCCAGCAGACGAAGCTGCAAGCCGATCCCGACGATGCGAACGCCCGCCTTGCGCTGGCGACCCTGTTCCTGCAGAAGGTCCGCGAGACTGGTGACCCGACGTTCTACGTCAAGGCCGACAGCCTCCTCACCGGGCTGGCCAAGAGTCGCAAGGACGACCCGGCTGTCCTCATCGCTCGGGCGAGCCTTGCCTTGGGGCGCCACGAATTCGACGAGGCGTTGCGGCTCGGGCGACGGGCGGTGGACCTCGCTCCTGGGAACTCCGCGGCCTTGGGCGTGGTCGTCGATGCCAGCAACGAGCTCGGCCGCTACGACGAGGCGCTGGAAGCCACCCAGGCGATGGTCGATGCCAAGCCCGACCTGGCCAGTCTGTCCCGGGTCTCCTACGCGCGGGAGCTCCGGGGCGACCTCGACGGGGCCATCACGGCCATGGGGCAGGCAGTAGCTGCGGCCGGCCGCAGCGGCGAGAACGTCGCGTACACCCAGGTGCTTCTCGGGAACCTGCTGCTGAACAGGGGCGACCTCGACGGCGCCGAAGCGGCCTACGTCGCGGCCGAGCAGGCCTTCCCCGGTTTCGCTCTTCCGAAGGCCGGCCGGGCCCGTCTGCTGGTGGCCCGAGGCGATACGGCAGGGGCGGCGGAGCTGCTGGGTCAGGTGGTGCAGGTGCTGCCGACCGCCGAGCACGTGATCGCCCACGGCGACGCCCTCAAAGCTCTCGGGCGCACGAGAGAGGCCGACGAGGCCTACGGGCTGGTGCGGGCCATCGGCCGCCTCAACGCCGACAACGGCGTGAACGTCGACCTCGAGATGGCGCTGTTCGAAGCTGACCACAGCCCGGGCTCCGACGCGGTGGAGGCCGCCCGCAAGGCACTGAAGAACCGCCCCGGCATCCAGGGCCACGACGTCATGGCGTGGAGCCTGTTCACCGCCCGCAAGGGCAACGCCTGGCCCGAGGCAAAGAAAGCAATTGCTCTCGGCAGCCGTGACCCCCTGATTCGCTACCACGCCGCCGCCATCGCGTTTCAGCGCGGTGACCGCGACGCAGCAGCAGCAAACCTCGAGATCGTGCTCGCCACGAACCCTCGGTTCTCCCCTGTTCTCGCTCCACGGGTGTCGGAGCTGGCCAACAAGCTCGGCCTCACACCGCCCCCATCTCCGTCTGATTGATCACCCCGGGCACCTTCCGGTGCCCCGACTCACACGCTCACGAAAGGCGCACATCTTGCTACCCACCAAGGCCCGGCGGTTCGCCGTGCCGGTTCTCATCGGGCTCCTCGTTGCGGGCCAAGCCGCGACGGCATCGGCCGTGCACTGGCCCTTCTTCGGAGGTGACAACGGACGCTCCGGTTACCAGCCGGTCGAAGAGGGAGCTCCGCCGGTCAGCTTCCTGTATTCCAAAGCCGACACCGACCCTGCGATCGTGACGTCGATCATCACATCGGCGGGCATGCCGGCCACCCAGCGAGTGATCTACGGCACCGCCGACGGCAGGGTGCATCTGCGAACCCTCGACACCGGCGCCGAGGTCGGCCCCGCCGGCGGCCATCAGGTCAGCACCGAGCCAAATGCCTTCGGCGACGGGATCTTCGGCAGCGTCACCTTCGCCGAGACATCCTCGGCCACCGGGCTGGGCCAGGTCTTCGCTCCCCACAACGGCACCGCCGGCGTCGAGATCGCCCAGATCGACGAAGCCAGCGGCACACTGGTTAGAGATGTCCCGGTGGTGGGCGCCGAAGGTTTCAGCATCAACAGCTCGGTGATGCTCACAGGTCCGGCACCCGAGACTGGCAACCGGGCCCTCTTCTTCGTCGCCGAGAATGACGCCACCGGGGTGAGCGCCCTGTTCCGGGTGCCGGTCACCGCGGCAGGAACCACCGGCGCCACCCTCGGCGCCTCCACCAACACCGGTGACATCCGGGCCACGCCCGAGGCCAGCCCCACCCTCGTCTTCCTGGCCGCCGGCTCCCCCTACATCGCGGTCGGGACGCTCGACGGCAGGCTGCTCACCTTCAGGGCGAGCGACCTCGCCGCCGGCCCGTCTGCGACCCTTGGTGCCGCAGGTGACGAAGTCCAGACGCCATCGGTGCCGGTCACCACGAGCGGCATGACGCCGGGTGGGATGAACAGCGGGACCGATCGGGCGCCCTTCATCTACGTCGCCCGTCGCACCGACAGCAACACCAACACGGTCGTGCACAAGCTGTCGGTCACCGACGCCGCCACCCCCTTCACTTCCACTGCGAGCGCCGTCCTCCCCGGTGCCGCGGCGCCGGCGTTGGCGACGGATCAGGAGATCACGGACGGCGTTCCCGACGAAGGCAGCGTCTTCGTCACGACCGAGGCCAACATCTATGCCGTCAACACCTCGAGTCTCGCGGTGTCGGCCAGGCTGAGCGACACCGATCTTCAGGGCGCCTCCGGGTTCTTCTCGACCACCGCTGCGGCGACCGGCGAGGTGGTCTTCGTGGCTCGTGACAACGGAGAGCAGCTGGCACTGTCCGCCACGACGCTCCAGCCGTTGCCCGGCGACCAGTTCAGCCAGTCCGGAACCAACACGGGTGCCACCTTCTCCATCGGCCAGCCGTCTATCACCCGCCGGTTCGTGCAGTTCGCCAGCGACAAGGGGCTCTTCGTCTACCGCCTGGCTGCTGCCCCCACTCCCCCCGGCCCGGGTCCCGGCCCCGGCCCCGGCGGTGGCCCCGGTGGCACCGGTGGTGACCGGCCCTTCGAAGGCTTCGGCTACCGGATGGTGGCTGCCGACGGCGGCGTGTTCGTGTTCGGCGACCGCGCCTTCGAAGGGTCGCTCGGCGACCGGCGGCTGAACAAGCCCATCGTCGGAGGTGCGACGAACCCGTCGACGTTCAACGGCTACTGGATGGTGGCCTCCGACGGCGGCGTCTTCACCTTCGGCGACGCCGGCTTCTTCGGCTCGCTGGGTGGCGAGAACCTGCCCTCG
>JAHWJQ010000167.1 GCA_019348305.1 Actinomycetota bacterium | reverse complement strand
ATGAGCGTCGTGCCGATGGCGGCCCGCATGAGGGCGGCGGCCTCGTCGAAGCTGCCGAAGCGCCACCTGCCGAGGTAGAGGCCGGTGAGGACCCCGGTGAAGACCTGGGCGGAAGCGGCCACGGGGATGACAGCGAGCAGGCCAGCGGTCGGCATGATGGCGAGCTCGAACTCGAATCTCATCCACGCCGCGAACCACAGCGCCAGCGCCCAGGCAGCCGCATCGGCCGAGGCCTGAAGGATGCGCCGGCGCCGAACGAGAAGGGGCGTGAACGGGGCGCGGACCGCGGCGGTGATGACCGTATCCAGCAGCCTTGCCGGCACCGACGGCCGAAGTGCCATTCAGACCCCAGTCCTCCCCGGCGGCGCCCGCCCGCCGGTTGTGCATGAGCCGCAGGAGAGTGTAACCAAGCCTCGGCTTCGGCTCTCACCGTTCGTGAGGCGCTCTCGGAGGGGGGCTGGAAGCGTTGCCGGTCGATCAGCTGGCATGGCGCCCGCTAGAACAGGACCGGTGAAACGGGCCCTCATCACCGGCATCACCGGCCAGGACGGCTCGTACCTGGCCGAGCTCCTCCTGGCCAAGGGCTATGAGGTCCACGGCATCGTGCGCCGGTCGTCGTCGTTCAACACCGGCCGGCTCGATCCCGTCTACGAAGACCCCCACGAGACCAACCGGCACCTCTACCTGCACTACGGCGACCTCAGTGACGTGGTGTCGCTGGTCAACCTGATCCGCCGGATCGAGCCCGACGAGCTGTACCACCTCGCCGCCCAGAGCCACGTGAGGGTCAGCTTCGACCAGCCCGAGTACACGGCGTTGAACACCGGCGTGGGCGCCATCCGGATCCTGGAGGCGCTGCGGGCCACCGGGGTGCCCACCCGCTTCTACCAGGCGTCGTCGTCGGAGATGTACGGCTCGGTCCCGCCACCTCAAGACGAGCGCACCCCCTTCCACCCCCGCAGCCCCTACGCCTGCGCCAAGGTCTTCGCCTTCCATGCCGCGGTCAACTACCGGGAGGCCTACGGCCTGTTCGCGAGCAACGGGATCCTGTTCAACCACGAGAGCGAGCGGCGGGGTGAGACCTTCGTCACCCGCAAGATCACCCGGGCCGTGGCCCGCATCGCGGCGGGCATGCAGGAGGCGCTGTATCTGGGCAACCTCGAGGCCCGGCGGGACTGGGGCTACGCGCCGGACTACGTCGAGGCGATGTGGCGCATGCTGCAGCACGACCACGGCGACGACTTCGTGGTGGCCACGGGAGAGAGCCATACCGTGCGAGAGTTCTGCGAGCTGGCCTTCGCCCGGGTGGGCCTCGACTGGGAGAGCCACGTGCGCTTCGACCCCCGGTACGAGCGACCGACCGAGGTCGACCACCTCCTGGGCGACCCCTCCAAGGCCAAGGCGCTGCTGGGCTGGGAGCCGAAGGTGCGCTTCCCTGAGCTCGTGAGGATCATGGTGGATGGTGATGTCCAGCAACTGGAAGACGAGATGGCCGGGCGCAAGGTGAGGGTCGACCGATGACGCTGCGGGGCCAGAGGGTGCTCGTCACCGGCGGCACCGGCTTCCTGGGCCGGCGGGCGGCGGCCGAGCTGTCGGACCAGGGGGCCGAAGTGGTGGCGGTGGGCAGCGCGGATTACGACCTGCGCGACCGCGACCAGATCCGCCAGATGCTGGCCGAGCACCGCCCCGACATGGTCGTGCACCTGGCCGCGGTGCTGGGCGGCATCGCCGCCAACCGGGCCGAGCCGGGGCGGTTCTTCTACGAGAACGCCATCATGGGCATCGAGCTCATCGAGGCCTGCCGGGCGGCGTCGGTCAGCAAGACCGTCATCGCCGGGACCGTCAGCTCCTATCCCAAGGACGCTCCCGTCCCCTTCACCGAAGAGGACTTCTGGAAGGGCTACCCCCACGAGAGCGAAGCGGCCTTCGCTCTGGCCAAGAAGATGCTCCTGGCCCAGGTCATCGCCTACCGGGCCCAGTACGGCATGAACCTCGTGTACCTCATCCCGGTCAACCTCTACGGCCCCGGTGACAAGCTCGACCCCGAGACCACCCACGTCGTCCCGGCCATGGTGCGGCGGTTCCTCGAGGCCCGCGAGTCGGGGGCCAGCGAGTTGACGCTGTGGGGCGACGGCGCCCCTACCCGGGAATTCCTCTTCGTCGACGACGCCGCCCGGGCCTTCGCGCTGGCCCTCGACCGCTACGACCGCTCGGAGCCGCTGAACATCGGCTCGGGCGAGGAGATCTCCATCCGGGACCTGGCTCGCATGGTGAAGGACGCGACCGGCTTCGCAGGAGACATCCGCTGGGACACCAAGCGGCCCAACGGCCCACCCCGCCGGCGCCTCTACAGCAGCAACGCCTACCGCCTCCTCGGCTTCGAGCCCAAGGTCACCCTCGACGAGGGGATCCGCCAGACGGTGGAGTGGGCGGAACAGGAGCTGTTCGGATCGCGAGCTACAACCGGCCGGGAGCGGCACGGATAGAGGTCAGACTCCGCAATCGCAGCCGCCCGGTCGCCATGCGCCGGCGCATGTTATGGTGCGTCTCTGCCTAAGACGATTCAGATCCGCGACTTGGACGATGACGACTACGCCGCGCTGGCTCGTCAGGCAGCCGAGGCGGGGGTCACCGTTCCCGAGCTGCTTCGCCGCGAGATCAGCCGTCTCGCCTCCCGCCCCACGATGCAGGAGTGGTTGAGCCGCACCCGCCGCCGCGGATCCGCGATCAGTCGAGCCGAGGTCATCGACGCGCTCGACGAGGTGCGGGGCCCGTGGCCCGATGCTGGTAGTTGACGCGTCCTGCCTCTATGAGGTGGTGGCGGCGACGCAACGGGCGGAGGCGATCCGCGAGCGGCTGGCCGCCGACGACGACCAGATTGCTCCACACGTGATCGACGTCGAGGTGTTCAGCGTCATTCGACGCCACCACCTGCTGGGGCAACTGGATGCCACCGCCGCGACCCAAGCGGTCGACGACCTACGCGACTGGCCGGGCCGCCGGGTGGGCCACCGGGCACTTCTCGAGCGGGCCTGGGAGTTGCGGGCCACAGTTCGAGGATGGGATGCCATGTACGTCGCCCTCGCGGAGGCAGCCGACTGTGTGCTCATCACCCTGGACAGGCGCCTCACCACCGCCCCGGGGCTGGAGTGTGCGATCGACTTGATCCCCTGACGAAGGGGGCCTCGGCGGCGGTTCGTGTCCTACCCTGTTGCTACCGTCGTACGTATGTTCTGTCCAACGGTGGACGAGGCGCTCGGGGCGGTGAAGTCGGCCGCGCCCGACGAGTTGCTGCGCGACGTGATGGTGGGGGTCTCGGAGCAGTCGGCCCACCTGGCCCTGTGGCTGGCCAAGGTGGCCGAGATCGACCGCCGTGAGCTGTGGGGCCACGTCGACGGTGCCCGGTCCTGTGCGCACTGGCTGGGGTGGAGGTGCGGGCTCGACGGGCGCACGGCCCGCGAGCACGTGCGGGTGGCCCACCGCCTGGAGGAGCTGCGGGCGGTGCAGCGGGCCTTCGCCGAGGGGCGGCTGTCGTATTCGAAGGTGCGGGCCCTCACCCGCGTCGCCACCCCCGAGGCCGAGGAGTTCCTGTTGGACCTGGCCCTCACGCTCAGCGCGGCGCACCTCGAGCGCAGCCTGGTGGCCTACGCCCAGGCCCACGGCGAGCCGATCACCCTGGAAGACGAGACGTCCCGGCGGGCCAAGTGCGGTGTCACCCGGTGGGTGGACGCAGATGGGCTCATCCACCACGAGATCGTGTCTGCCCCCGAGGACGGCCTCGTCATCGACCGGGCCATCGACTTCGGGCGCGACGAGGTGTTCCGGGCGGCCAAGGAGGCGGCCGGCGCCGGCGATGCCGGTGGGGCGGCTGAGCAGCCCCGGCGGCCCGCGGGGCCGGCGGGGCGGCTGGAGGGGCTGTGCTGGGCGCTGCGCAACGGGCTGGCCAACGCGGCCCGGGGGCTGGTGGTGGACGATGCCTACCTGCTCGTCGTGCACGTGCGCGAGGGCCAGGCCATGGTGGGTGACGACGGGCGGGTCGACCTGGGCAACGGGCTGTCGGTCCACCCCCGGGTGCTGCAGCGGTTGGCTTGTGACTCGATGATCCAGGCCATGCTCGTGGGCCACGACGGCGAGCGGCCCCTTGATCTGGGCCGGCGCCGGCGCACGGCCACCCGCGACCAGAAGATCGCCCTGCGGGCCCTGCACCCCACCTGTCGGTGGCCGGTCGGCTGCGGGGTCCCTTCGGCGCGCTGTCAGTTCCACCACCTCGAGCACTGGAGCCGCGACCTCGGCCGCTCCGATCTCGACAACTACCTGCCCTTCTGCGCCACCCACCACCACAAGGTGCACGAGGGCGGCTGGAGCGTGGTGGTGGGCCACGACGGCCGGCTGGTGGCCCTGTCCCCCGACGGCCGGCGCCACGAGGAAGGCTCGCCGCTCGCCCGGATGCGTTCCGATGCCGGGGCCCTGGTGCGTCGTGTCCGCGGCCACGGCGTCGAGCCCGACGGTTCGGAGCTGGCCGGCGCCTACGCCGGCGAGGCCCTCACCGCCTGGGGCGTCATCGCCAGCGGCATCTGGGACGAGATGCACCGCCACGGCGCCGGTCATGGCTGTGCCGGCGACTGCGAGGCGTCGGTGACGAAGGCGGGCCCGGTGATCGACCCGGCGGTAGCCCGTGGTTCGCCAGCCTCGGCCAACTGACGGCGGCGACTCGTCGCTCAGGCGCCGGCTCCCGGGCTAGGGCTGGCGGCTTCGGCGCGCCCGTGGTTCGGGCTCGGTGGCCGGTTTCGCCGGTGTGGAGGTTGGGCGTGGGATCAGCGGCACTGGTTGTGGCGGCAAGGTCCCGCCGGGCGGCGGTGGTGGCGGAGCCGACGGGTGGAGCACGCGGGGGCGGTTCCGCGGGACCGGGTACGGCTGTCACAGTCGTGCCGGAGAGCGTCGCCGGCAACTTGTCCTCGAC
>JAHWJQ010000166.1 GCA_019348305.1 Actinomycetota bacterium | reverse complement strand
GGCGCTCCCAGGCCAACGCCGCGGCCACCGCCGGCGTCGGCGTCGGCCGCTGGCGGGGAGCCACCGGGCTGTTTGAGCACACGCCGTGGGCCCCCACCAGCCGCAGCGAGCGCAACTCGTTCTCGGCGGCCGCCGAGCCCAGCGGGTCACCGGGCCGGTTGAACAGGTAGGCGCAGCGGGCGCCGGTGACGGGATCGGCCCGCAGTTCGACGTCCATGATGTACTCGACCGGCTTGGTAGGGACCGGCTGTGGCCGGGGGTTGCGCCGGCGGGCCTGCTCTTGGGCGGCGGGGCCGTTTCTCGCCTGTGTCAGTTCGAGTGTCACTTCGTTGTGCTTCGTAGGTGTGACCGTGGACTCCGGCTCCGCTGCCGCAGCAGCCGGCAACAGGAGCACCATCAGGGCGCCGACGTACGCGGAGGAGCTCAACATGCCTGTAGCGGCTCCTCTCCTTCGAGAGTGTCCCCGTCGAAGACGATCGACCACGGCGTCCGGTTGAAGCCCCCGGGGTCGCTGCCCTCGGTCTTGGGTGCAAGGGCGATGTAGGACACATTGTCGGGTCTAGGACTTGGCGCGACAAAAAAGGCAGCGAACGTGCGATCAACAGACAAGACCACGCAGTTGGAGTCACCGCGCAAGATCTTCTGCACTCTGGTCATCGGGTCTCCCGGCGGGTTGCGGAACACCTCCATGCCGTCCGCAGCCAGTTCGCCGTAGACGGACTGCCTGTTCTCGAACGAAGGCTCGTCGTAGACGGCGTTGAGCTTGTCGAGGAACTCCTTGTTCGGCCCGTTGTCGGCCACCATGGCCCGCACCGCCTCGCCCAGGATCCGGTCGAGCTCGGCCATCACCGCCTGCGCGTACTCCACGGTGACCACGTCGGGCTTTTTCGTGATGTCGATGGCCGGCGGTGTGGTCGTGGTCGGCTCGAGCGGCACGGTGGGTCCGACAGGGTCCGTTCCGCCGGCGCTGTCACAGGCGGCGATCGTCAGCGCAAGGAGCACCAAGGTCGTCCGGGCCCATCGCTTCTCCCCCACCTCACCATCCTCGCCCGGATGAACCCACGATGCAAGGCTTGATCTTTCACTGCTTCTCGTGCGCAACCCGCCCGACGATTGGGTCCTTCTGGCGACCAAATCCGGCCGAACGATGCCCCTCAACGGCCAGAAGTGGCCAAACGTCTGGTCAGGGGACGGCGTCGGGCGCCGGCGGGCGCACCTCGGCGGCCACGCCGGCGAGCACCCCATTCACGAACTTCCCGGACTCCTCGGTCGAGTAGCGCTTGGCCAGCTCGACCGCCTCGGAGATCACGACGGCCACCGGGGTGCGAGGCTGAGCGAGCAGCTCGAAGGTCGCCATGCGCAGGATGGCCCGGTCGAGCACCGGCATCCGGTCGACCGCCCAGCCCTTGGCGAAGCGACTGAGCACCTCGTCGAGCTCGGCGCGGCGAGACTCCACCCCGGTGACCAGTTCCACCACGAACGGCTCGGGTCGCAGCGTCTGAGCCGCCACAACCTCCCCGGGCTGCTGCCCCTTCGCCTCGGCCTCGTACAGCAGTTCCAGTGCCCGCTCCCGGGACTCGCGGCGAGACCCCGGGATCATCGGCTCAGACGCGGGTGATGTAGTCGCCCGAGCGGGTGTCGACCTTCACCTTGTCGCCCACGTTGACGAACAACGGGACCTGGACCTGGTGGCCCGTCTCCAGCGTCGCCGGCTTCTTCGCCCCGGAAACCCGGTCGCCCTGCACTCCCGGATCGGTAGCGGCAATGGTCAGTTCGACGGCGGCAGGAAGGTCGACGCCCACGATCTCGCCCTTGTACATCTGCAGCACGGCGGAGTCGCCCTCCTTCAAGAACTTCTGCGCCATCCCGAGCGACAGGCCGTCCACGTGCATCTGCTCGTAGCTCGTGTTGTCCATGAACACGTACTGCTCGCTGTCGCGGTAGAGGAACTGCATCTCCCGCTTGTCGACGATGGCCTGCTCGAGCTTCTCGTCGGCGCGGTACGTCCGGTCGATGACGGCGCCGGTCCGCACGTTCTTGAGCTTGGTGCGCACGAAGGCGCCGCCCTTGCCCGGCTTGACGTGCTGGAACTCCACCACCGAGAACAGGCCCTCGGGGAGGTCGAGGGTCATGCCGTTCTTGAGGTCGTTGGTGGAGACGGCCATCAGTCGATCACGAGGTCCTTCGGGGAGTTGGTGAGGTGGCGGCACCCGTCAGCGGTGACGACGAGGGAGTCTTCGATGCGGACGCCACCTTCGCCTCGCAGGTAGACGCCAGGCTCGACGGTCACAACGGAGCCGGCGGCCAGAGTAGCAGTGGCCACGCTCGACAGCATGGGCTGCTCGTGGATGTCGAGGCCCACCCCGTGGCCCGTCCCGTGGACGAAGGCGTCGCCCCAGCCGGCACTCGCGATGATGTCCCGGCAGGCAGCGTCGACGTCCCGGGCGGCAGCTCCGCCGCGGACCGCCGCCACCCCTGCCGCCTGCGCCGTCGCCACGACGTCGACCATGCGTGACCGGGTCGCCGTGGCCGGCGGGCCGACACACAGCGTGCGGGTCATGTCGGAGTGGTAGCCATCGACGAGGGCGCCGAAGTCGAGGACCAGGAGCTCGCCCGGCTCTATCCGGCGGTCGGTGGGGCGGGCGTGGGGCTTGGCCGCGTTCGGACCGCCGGCCACGATCGTGTCGAAGGAGACGTCGTCAGCCCCGAGGCGACGCACAGCCCAGTCCAGCTCCATGGCGAACTCCCGCTCCGTCGGGCGGTCGAGAAGGCGGCGTCGGACCTGGGCCAGCGCCTCGTCGGCGATCCGCGCCGCGCACGCCATCCGGTCCAGCTCGCCCGCATCCTTGACCGTCCGGAGCGTCTCGACCAACCCCTCGGTCGGGACCAGCTCCGTGGCGGCGAAGATCTCGGTCGCCAGCCTTCTTTGTCGGGCCCAGGAGACGTGGCCCGCTTCGAGGCCGAGGCGAGAAACGCCCGACGCCGCCGCCCGCAGGATCTCGTCCTGCCTCGGCGAGTTCCCCACCTCGATGTCGGCTTCCACGCCCGCAGCCGCGAGCTGCTCTACCGCCTGGGTCGCGTAGCGGCCGTCGGTGACCAGCACGGCGCGGTCGCTGAGCGCCAGCAGCATCGCCGCCGAGCCGGTGAAGCCCGTGAGGTAGCGGAGGTTGGTGAGGCTGGTGACGAGCAGCGCATCGCAGCCCGTCTGTTCGACCGACTGGCGGAGCCGGGGAAGGCGCCCGGCCACGTCCATCGGGAGCAGGTTCATCGACCGCACCGTACCGAAGGCCCGAGGGCCGGCCGCTACGGTCTCGGCCGTGGTCGGCTTCGTCATCGCCGTGTGCTTCGTGCTGGGCCTCATCGTCGGCTCGTTCCTCAACGTCGTGATCCATCGCGTGCCGAGGAACGAGTCCGTGGTGAGCCCCCGGTCGGCGTGCCCGAGCTGTGGGACCGAGATCACCAACCGGGACAACGTCCCCGTGCTGTCATGGCTGGTGCTACGGGGGCGGTGCCGGTCCTGCGGCGAGGCCATTTCGGCCCGCTACCCGCTCGTCGAGCTGTTGACCGGCGTCATCTTCGCCCTCGTCGGCGCCCGCCTCGGAGCCGATTGGGCCCTGCCGGCGTTCCTCGTGTTCTCGGCCGGGCTCATTGCACTGTCGGCCATCGACCTCGACACCTACCTGTTGCCGAGGAAGGTCGTCTACCCCACGCTCTTCGCCACGGCGGCACTCCTGCTGGTCGCCGCTGCAGTGACCCGCGACACCAGGGGCTTGGCCGAGGCCACCGCCGGCGGCGTCATCGGCTTCGTCATCTTCTACGCCATCCACTTCGCGTCTCCGAAGGGGATGGGCTTCGGCGACGTCCGCCTCGCCGGCGTGATCGGGATGGCGCTGGGCTGGATCCAGCTCCCCCTCGTCGGCGTCGGGCTCTTTCTCGCCTTCTTGCTGGCCACGATCATCGGCGTGGGCCTGATGCTGTTCGGAGGGCGCAGCCGCAAGGACAAGGTCCCCTTCGGCCCCTTCCTTGCCGCCGGTGCCATGTTGGCCCTGCTCGCGGGGCAGCCGATCCTCGAGTTCTACGAGGGCTACTTCTCCTTCAACGGGTGACGGCGTCGTCCTGGAGCAGCGCCGCCACGGCCTCGATCGCCAGCCGGTAGCCGACGCCTCCCAGGCCGGCGATGGTCGCCGTCGCCACCGGAGCCACCACCGAGGTGTGGCGCCAGGCCTCGCGGCGCAGCGGGTTCGACAGGTGCAGCTCGACGATGGGCCCGTCGAAGGCGGCGAGCGCGTCGTGGATGGCCCAGGCGTAGTGGGTGAAGGCGCCGGCGTTGATGACGATGGCCGCGCACGGCCCCCGAGCGCCGTGGATGGCGGCCACCAGCTCGGACTCCGAGTCCGACTGAACGTGCGCGAGCGTCAGTCCCAGGCCGGCGGCGGCCGACGTCGCGGTAGCCACGTGGTCGTCCAGGCTCTCCGGCCCGTAGATCTCCGGCTGGCGCTGCCCCAGCAGCTGCAGGTTGGGGCCCGACAGCAACAGGACCAACGGAAGCGCTGTCATCGGCGGATCAGGCGGCGGTGCCAGATACCTGATCCCAATGAGTAGTTGCGGTCTCCGCGCCAACGGCGAGCAGGCCGTCGAGTGCGGTGTCGAGCTGCTTCGCGACCTCCATGGTGAGCCATCTGGTGCCACAGGCCGGGCATTCCTCCATTGGGACGTCGAGCACGACAGCGACACGCCCGTCACGTTCGGCCAGCTTCGCCCGGCGGACCGGGAGCCGCTCAACCTGGTCGCAGGTGGTGCAGCGCATCAACGCCTCCTTCGGTAGTCGGACCAGCGGTCCGGGGAGGGCTCGTACACCGTCACAATCCGCTCCTCCCGGTGGATGTCATCGACGACGACCACCACGTGGAGCGGCGCGCGCCACTCTACAAGTAGGACCAGCTCCTTGACGCCTTCGACGATGATCGATTCTTCGATGACCTCGGTGGCGCCGAT
>JAHWJQ010000165.1 GCA_019348305.1 Actinomycetota bacterium | reverse complement strand
AGAGATGCCCACAGAAAGAGGAGAAGAGCTCCAACGACCGCGGCGGCATGCAGCGGGGAACTCACCCGCCGATTCCGAGCGGGATCAGGCTGACGCCAGCTGGGCCCAGCCCAGCAATCGGGACCCGCCTACCAATCGGTGACACGCCTCTATGGTGCCTGAAGTTTCCTTGGCCCACGACGCGACGAAGTTCCCGGCTCAGGCCCAGAGGCGCAGGAGCTGGTCGGGGATGATGTCGACGCCGCCTCTGGCTCCCCGGGGGCAGAGCGATCACATCTTCGGCGCGCGACACCTCGTGCCGCCCGGCGCTCAGCCTCGTCGGTCCCGGGCGCGACTACCGGCACTTATGGTCTCGCCACGCGTGCGAGCAGGCTCATTTCTCGAAGACGCTCGAAGTACGGCCGAGCTTCCGCGGGGACGTGTTCCAGCACCCACTGCAGATCGTCCAACAAGGATGTGAGCATCTGCCGCTGATCCTCCCGAAGTTGGCTCCGGTCGATGACGTGGCTGATGAGGCCGGCGAGTTCAGCGTCTACGAGACCGGGATCGACGTCGTCCCAACGTTCGTCGTGCTTGTCCACTACCTCAGGGAAGGGGACGTCTTTCCAGGCCTCCCACATCGCCCTCAACCGCTCGATCGCACTCGACGGCACCCGTACAGACTGCCTGGCCCCGGCGTCGTACGGCCAGCGCGAAGAAGTGATCGGTGCTCGGGCGCCGTCGACGGCGTTGCTGGGACCGACGGACGGACCCACGCCGAGCGGTACCTCCGTGCTACTCCAACTCCTGCACGAAGTACCCGTCGTCCGAGTACACGGTGACCTTGGCGGGCGCTCCCGTCAGCAAGCTGTCGAGGACACGGACTCGAGCGATCGCCAGGCGAGCGGCCTCCTCGTAGGAGGCCGCGGCCAGACCGAAACTCAGTTCGACAACGTCCGCCTCCATCGAGGAGCAGAACGACTCGTCGTCCTGTGGCCAGGCGTCGTTGATCGAGCGGAGAGCGTCATCCCTTGCGCCTTCCTGCGGCCAGTCGACGTAGACGACGAAGTCCACCATTACGTAGTCAAGCCGACCGGAACGGCCGCCGAGCCCAAGCCGCCGCGACAGAACATTCGGGCGCGCGAGGCGCAGGGACAGGGCTTCGGAGGTGGTCGGCCGCCGGAGGCGCGAGGATCGGCACCTCGGCGCGCATCGCTACAGCAAGAACGGCTCGTAGGTGCGTTCGCCGAGTCCGATGTCGCCCATGATGCCCGACGAACCACGCCCTGCCAGCTCCAGCGCGAACGGTTGATCTGTTGGCTGCAGCCCTCATCGGACGATTCCCAGAGCTGCGCCCTCAGCCGCACGTTGAACGGCATCTCTAAAAGAGCGGCTCCTGTCAAGAGGGTCCTCCCGAAGGGAGGGCGACCACCGGCCGGAGGCCGGGCTCGTGATGCCGCAAGACGAGGTGCGGCACCGATGTGAGGGCGCGACGACGTCATCGCCCTGACACTGATCGTTGCGGTTCATTCGAGCCGATGGCTGGCCGTCGGCTCCTTGGTCACCTCATCTCCCCGCCGGCGGGCGGCGGTCAAGGGCGGCCGCAGGCCGTCCCGCAGGGACGCGAAGCGCCCTTGACGGTCGGCACTCCGGCGGGGCACCCCTACGCGGCGCTCTGCGTGTCAGGGTCAAGGCGAAGTGCGCCGACTGGCTCGAGCACCACGCGCGGCACCGATACGGGTAGAGGGCCTGATGGCGTGGTGTACGCCACCTCGTTCGGTCACTTGCGCCGACTCTGTCGCCATGTTGATGATGGTCAGCGACGCGAGATCTGCGACAGGATCGACCGGTCGGTGATCTTGTCGTCCTCGGCAAGAAGGAGCGCCTTCGACACGATGACGCTCAGGCGCCCGCCGTCCTCCTCGAACGGGAGAAAGATTCGGTCCAGGCTCTTGTCCCGTGACGGAACAATGCACAGGTACTGGTCGTTCGGCTCCATGAGGATGTTCCCGGACCCGATGTGGATTTTGTAGGTGCGGTGAGTTCCTCGTACGCGGAGGAAGCGGCCGTCGAGGCTTACTCGGTCGGCGATCTTCATTCGCGGCAGCAGCCTCTCAAGCGCCATCCGACGCGTGGCCGCTGACTCGCTGAGGTCACCGAAGGACGCCTGGTGCCAGTAGTCAAGGTGCCGCTCCTCTCCCCGGTCGGCCCACTCCGGGTCCGCAGCGATTGACGCGACCCCGACGAAGAGGTCGACGTCACGCATGGCTTCGCTGAACACCAGCGGCGGAACGGCCGTGAGCGGCATCGTCTCCCACGCGATGCCGACGAGCTCCTGGAAGCGCACCTGGTCGGTGGAGCAGAGGCTCGGCGTCCCGTAGTTGTCGCCGGCGTCTTCGACGAGGTCGTAGAAGAACGCGGCGCGCCAGCGGCCGCCGGGGAAGACCTTCGTGGCGTTGCCGTCGTACCCGCCGTCCCAGTAGCCGAGGGCGGCCGTCGCCCAGTCACGGCCCTTCATCAAGGCGAACGCCTGGGGATAGCGGAGGATGTGGGCGGCGAACCGGTTTGAGTACGTCTCGGTCCGCTCTTCGGCCTCGGTGAGGAGGTAGACCTCACGCCACGCCTGCTTGAACGGCTGGCGAAGCCCGAGGCGCTCGAGCTCGTCGCGCCACTGCTGGACCTCGTCGGCGGGCGCCGCCATCGGGTGCCACAGGCGGATGACGGCGTCGATGGCAGCGGTCACCTGGGTCGAGTCGACGGCCACCAGGTTGGCGCCGTCGACCCGGACCGACTTGCTGCCGGTCGCGTCTTCTACCTGCCATAGCAGGCGTGCTGCCCAAGCCCCGGTGAGCGGGTGGTCCCTGTACAGGCGGATCCACTCGGCGAGCGGCCAGGAGCGGTCCGAGGCGAGAAGGGATTCGAGTCGAGTCCGTTCGGCGACCAGCGTCTTTGTCGCCTCCTTCGCCACGGCTCGAAGTGCCGCGAGCTCCGACGGATGGTCGTCCCGGATCCGGGCGGGAACTGTCGACGTCCACCCACCGCCCGGCTTGGCGACGAGGACCCGGACCTTGTCGCCGTCGACGGCGACGCGGACTTCTCGGTCGGCGAGGCGGGACTCGGAGAAGCCGCCGAGTCCGAGTCGGTGGGTGGGCACGGACCGTTCGATCAGCTCGTCGACGCTGGTGCCGGCTGCATTGGCCGCCTCGACCAGCGAGCGGTCGACCTGTTTGCGGACGTTCCGGTTCTTGACCTTCTGCTGCACCCGGGTGAGGGCGGCGACGGCGTCATCGGTCCCGATCAGCCCGAGCGCGGCGACGCAACCGTTCGCCACCTTCTCGTCGCGGGCGACGCCGGAACCTCCGCTCGTCGTACCCGAGTAGGCGGCGACGTCGCCGAGCAGCGAAGCATCCGGCTGGTCGCTGAGCGCCACCGCGAACGCGGCGCCGCGAGCGACCTCGGCGTTGGCTCCCGTGAACAGGACCGGCCCCGACCACTGGTCTCGGCCGGGCTGGAGGTCGAATGCGAGGACGTCCTGGAGCATCGACCGCACGAGCTCAGGTCCTGCTGGCGCCGCCGTGACGAGGTCTCGAGTGCGGGCGAGCCATTTCTTCGAGGGCCGCGTCGCCGACGACCCAAGGTGGTGGAGAAGGTCGTCGACACCCGTCGGGTCAGAGATCTGCTTGAGCAGAGCGCGGACGCTCCGACCCCAACCGTCGCCGTCGCTCACCACCCGCAGGTCGACGGGCCCTCGAAGCTCTGGCGTGAAGGGCCGGAGCCGGTTCAGGAGCCGCGCGGCATCCGACGGAGACAGCGTGGAGCCGAGGAGCTGGCTGTAGCGGGCGACCGCCGCGGGGTCGGTGGTGCCGCCCGCCTGCTCGAGGACCGCAGCGACGAACCCTCCGACGGACGTCTGGTAGTCGACCCCGCCGGCGGCAGTCGCTTCCGCGACTACCCGCGACGCCTCTTCCGGTGTCCATGCGAGCTTGCGGCGACCCATCGTGGACAGGGCAAGGCTCAACAGCTCGAGCTTGATGTGGTTGCCGCCGCCAGCGAAGGTGCGCAGCAGGATGAAGGCAGAGGCGCGGAGCTCCTCGTCACTCCGTCCGGTGAGGGCTTGGCCGAGCGGCAAGGTGGACAGCTTCGGTCGTGGCCACCCGCGGTACAGGCCGATGGTCTCCCGCAACGGTTCGACCACGAACTCGCCGAGCGCGTCGTCCTGCGCTGCGTTGCGCTTGAACAGCCGCACCGCTACCCGCCGACGAGGGGCACGAGCCGCACGAATGCGAGGTCGTCTGCTTCGTGCAACTCCAGCTCCTCGTCGAGATCCTCGACCTGCCGGTCACCGACGAGGACGAAAAAGGCGTTCTTCGTAAAGCCGATGACAGCGATGTCGGCCTGCCGCTCCCAGTCCAGGGTGCGAGGCGCCCGGAGCCGGTAGCCGTTCAGCGTCGCTTCGGTGTCCGACGGCTGCACGAGCCCGAAGAACTTCGGGCCTCGGTCCAGGTTGTACCGAGCGACCTCCTCCCGCACCCGGAAGCGAATCAGGTCCCGGAGGGTTACCTTCTCGTCGAACGTGAACGATTGTTCTCCCAGCGAGCGACCCGCTGGTGTCTCGTCGCGAACGACCACTGTGACGCTCATCCGCCGAGTGTGCCAGAGCCCGGCCGGCGCTGGCCGCTCTATAGCGTTCGGGGCGCGACGTACGCGAGCTGCCCCGAGCACCGGACCGTGCCAGGGCGCACCTAGAAGGGGCGTCTGGTGCCGAGTCCCGCAAGCAGTGCGGGCAGGATGGGGCGGTGCCCGTGCGCGACCTCGTCAGCTTGGGACGAACCGTTCGCCGAGGACGGGAGGGACGACGACCTGCCGCCGGGTGACGACCTCGCTGGCGTCGTTCAGGACGACGGTGCGTCGAGGGGTCGAGTGTGACGATCTCGAGGAGAGCGACTACGCCTATCGCCGGCTCGCAGGGGACCGTCGCCTGGACGAGCAAGTGATAGGTCCGCCGTCCCGACTCGCTCCCACGCGGCCCCTACAGAGGCCGCCGGCACGTAGGGCTGATT
>JAHWJQ010000164.1 GCA_019348305.1 Actinomycetota bacterium | reverse complement strand
CCGCCGCCGGCGCCCTGACCCCGGCCTCCACCCCCTGAGGCTACGGGCTCAGAAGGTCCTTCGTCGCCTCCTGCACCTGGCCTGGTAGAACCCATACGGACAGCCCCTCATCGAGCTTGCGCCAGAGCCTCGCCCCCGGGAAGTCGGAGCTGAGGTCTTCCCTCGTCGTGATCACCATCGGCCCACAGGGGGCCTCTCTGCGAGTTGACGCGAACCTCTCGATCCGTACCTTGGGCAGGAACACCCTGTAGTTGTCGTGGTGCCAGAACGAGTAGTCGGCATCGTCGAAGGCGATGCACTCGGGCGGCGACCCCACCCTGTCCTCGACCACTGCGACAAGGGCTACCGCGCCACGTTGGGTGGAACGCCGAGCCGAGCCGGGCAGCAGGTAGCGAAGCGCCATCACGGAGCTCACGACCAAGAACGCCGCCACCACGCCGACCGGGACGAGGACCGGCTTCCAGTGCACGAGAGCCGTCAGCGTCGCCACGGACACAACCGCGAACGCGGCCAGGAGCAGCGGCGCCACCCGGCCGCCGGCAAGGAGCGCTTGGAGTGGGTACACCGCCATCACCCCGATCGGGTTGTCGATCTCTGCACCAGCTAGGGCTGTTTGAAAGAGCTGCACGGGCAACGCCGTCACCACGGCGGTCAAGGCAGCCACACCGCCGTAACGAATGAGCCTCGATCGGCCCGGGACGCTCGACGCGTTGGCGACGACGCAAAGCCCGACCAGCAGCAACGGTCCGGCGACTGCCTCGTTCAACCGGCCGTAGATCAACGAGTCAGGCTTGACCGCGGAGCCCCCCGGCCCTACCAGCCAGGCCGACATGGCAAGAACGACGACCGAGGTCGTAAGGGCGAAGAGCGCAACCGCCGCTGCCGCAGGCGACTCCCCTGAGCGCATCCACTCCCGCACCTGTCTGGCGGCGGCACAGAATCCGATCACGACGAGCCCGAACGTGGCGGCGACCAGATAGAGGACCTGGCCGAGGGCTCCCGCTCCAGCCCCGAGCATCCCAGCGAGGGACAGCCGTCCGCCTGTCACGACGCCGACGCCGTAGCCGGTCGACACCGCCGCCCCCCCACTTGTGGCCCTGCTCACGACGATGGCGCCGACGGCGAGGACAACCACAGCTCCAGCCAGCAACGCCAACGGCGCCATCCGTGGACGCCAAGGTCGCCAGAAGACAGCCGCGACGAGACCGGCCGCCAACAACGCCCCCGCTCCCCGGGGATGCACGATCACTTGGTAGGCGCTCAGCATCCCGAGGGCAAGCGCAAGCATCGGGCCGGTTCTGTCGCCGTCCGTCGACCGCTTCAACAGGTACGCCGTCCCCATTGTCGCCACGGCGAGCGCGTTCTCGGAGAGAGCGAGGTTCGAGTAGAGCACGAACGACGGGCACAGCGAGACGGCGGCTGTCACCGTCAACCGGAGCGTGGTCCGCGCTCGCTCGAGGAACGCCGCAGTCAAGCCCCATGCAGCGAGAGAGAACAAGCCCCCGAGGAGCGCATTCGTCACGATGATGGCCCTGTAGAAGGCGAGCGGTGACTGCGTGAGCCAAGCTGCGGGCACTAGTAGCAAGCTGTACCCCGGGAAGTACCGGGTACCGGGTACCGGGCCACCGTCGGCGAGCCACCGCGCGTTCAAGATGTAACCCGCCTCGTCGCCGTGGACGATGGGACCTTTCATCGCAAGCCCCAGTAGGAGCCGCACCACCACGGCAAGAGCAATCACCGCAGCGAGCGCGAGCCTGCCCGGGGCGGCAGTTGGGAGTCGCTCGGGGACGAGCATGGAACCCGGACCCTAGGGTGGGCCGAGCGACTCGGTGCTCCTTTCCGCCAACCGGGGACTAGCGTGTGCTGGATGGGGGAGAGTGCTCGGACGCGCCCGTTGTGCCAAGAGGCTTGAGCACTGTCCTCGTAACGGGCGGCGCCGGCTTCTTCGGCTCGGTGCTCCTGCAGCGCCTCCTCGACGACGGCTTCGAGTGCGTGAGCCTCGACCTCCAGCCGCACGGAATGACGAACCCGATGCTGCGGACCGTCCAGGGGGACGTCCGCAACGAGCACCTCCTGGAGCGGCTCTGCACCGAGTACCGCTTCGACGCCGTGTTCCACTGCGCAGCGATCCTCGCTCATGCGGTGAAGGACAAGGGCTTCCTCTGGAGCTCCAACGTGGATGGTGCTCGCGTGCTCGGGCGGGTCCTCTCAGCCCACGGGGTGCCGAAGCTCGTCTTCATCTCCTCCAACTGCCTCTGGGGCGAAGCCATCCACCGCCCCGTCACGGAGGATGACGAGCCTCGCCCGGTGGAGATATACGGCCGGTCGAAGTGGGAGGCCGAGAAGATTCTCCTGGCCCGCGCTGGGGACTTGGACGTGACGGTCCTGCGGAGCCCGACGATCATGGGCGACGGACGGCTCGGGCTGGTCAGCATCTTGTTCGATTTCATCCGGGAGGGCCGCCGAGTGTGGGTCGTGGGCGAGGGCGACAACCGGTACCAGTTCGTGGCGGCTCGCGAGCTGGCTGGCGCCTGCATCCTCGCCCTTGCCCACCCGGGCTCGGAGATCTACAACGTGGGCTCCGACAACGTCCGGCCGCTGCGTGAGGTCTACGAGCACGTGATTGCCCAAGCCGGTACCGGCGCCCGCGTGGCCTCGCTACCGCTTCGCCCCACCCTCGCCGTGATGGGGCTGGCAGGTGCACTCGGCATATCACCCCTCGGTCCCTACCACCGGCGGATGATCGCCGAGGACTTCGCGTTTGACACGTCGAAGGTCAAGGCTGACCTGGGCTGGCATCCGACGCTGACCAACGAGGACATGCTCGCCGAGGCATACAAGGGCTACGAGCGCGACTACAGGGAGATCCAGTCGAGGACCGACGTCTCGGCCCACCGGCAGCCGGCGCCGATGGGTGCCATCCGCATCCTCAAGTGGCTCTCCTGAATCCTGGCGGGGAGCCGGGACGATGACCGACCAGGTGGAGATGACCAAGACGCTCCAGGCCGTCTCGGAGGAGAACAAGCAGGGCTCCCGGGAACCGCCCGTCTCTCGCAGCCCCCAAATTCCCGCGCTGCTGAGCAGGCCGATCACCGTCCAGGTGGTCGGTGTGGCGTCGTTGATGGCGGTCGTGGGCTTCCTTTGGGGTCGAGCCGCGGCGATGTCCTTCTGGCTCGACGAGGGCATCTCGGTCGGCGTTGCGTCCCACCCGCTGCGCGACATCCCGAGCGTGCTCTTGCAGGACGGCTCGCCCCCGCTCTATTACCTCGTGCTTCATCTGTGGATGTCGCTCTTCGGCGAGTCGAACACCGCCCTGCACACCCTCTCGCTGTTATTCGCCTTGGCCACCGTGCCCGCCGCCCTGTGGGCGGGGTGGAGCTTGTTCGACCGGCGCACCGGCTGGATCTGCGCGTTGGTCGTCGCCATCAACCCCTTCGTGGCCTACTACGCCACGGAGACGCGGATGTACTCCATGGGCACTCTGCTTGCCGTGCTCACCATCGCCACCTTCCTGCACGCTTTCGTCCTCGGCCGACGCCGGTACGTGGTGTGGTTCGCCGTCTCCCAGGCGCTGCTGCTGTACACCCACAACTGGGGCCTCCTTCTCGCCGTGGGCTCGGCCGCCGCCCTCGTACCACTGTTCCTGCTCGGCCACGATCGGCGCCGGCTGGTGATCGACGCGGCCCTGGGCTTCGGCGGCGTGGCCCTGCTGTACGCACCGTGGGTGCCGTCGATCGCCTACCAGGTCGGCCAGCACCTCCAGCCGTGGGGCCGCAGAGCAGACCTGGTTCTGGTGCGCGATGAAGTGGCCCGCGCCCTCGGGGGCGAGGAAGCCTTCGTCGCGCTCGGACTGGGAGCCGGGATCGGCCTCGCCGCCCTCCTCCAGGGCCGGCGGTGGGACCGGCACGTCATGGCGGTGCTCGTGCTCGGCATCATCCCGGTGGTGGCACTGGCGGTCGGGTGGCGGGTTTCGGTCTTCGCCTTCCGGTACTTGGCGGTGATCGTGGGGCCGCTCGTCGTGCTCGCCGGTGTCGGTCTCGCTCGCAGCGGCCGGGCCGGCCTGGCGGCCCTGGGCGTGGCCGCCTTCCTGACCGCGCCCATCTCGGTCAAGGGCCCGCCGTACCAGAAGAGCAACGCCGAGGCGGTGGCCGCCGCCGTGTCGCCCCAGCTTCAGCCAGGCGATCTCGTCGTGCTCCCCGACTTTCAGATGGTCCCCCTCGCCGCCCACTACCTGCCTCCCGGCCTGCGCTATGCGACCGCCTCAGGGCTGGTCCCCGACAAGGACATCGTCGACTGGCGCAACAGCATGGACCGTCTGGTCAACGACGATCCCGCGAACACACTGCCGCCTCTCCTCGACACCCTGGCGCCCGGCGCCCATCTCCTCGTGATGTGCCCGCCCCCCGGTACGGCGGCCGACGCAACCGGCCTGATCGCCGGACCGGAGGCGGAGGAACCCGGGAGGGGGACGGCGACCGTCGCCGGCGAGGAGGTAAGAGCCAAGACCACGCCCTTGCCCGAGATCGTGCCGTTCCACTCGCTGATCCTGCTGCGCTGCGAACAGACCGACCACCTGCTGGACGAACGCGAGGATCTCGAGGTGCAAGAGGCCCTCAAGGCGCCCGACAGCATCAAGTACACCCCCGTGGACGGGCGGTTATTCGTCAAGAAGCGCCCTGCCGCCTCGGACTGAGGCCCGGTCACTCGGCATGGTCGGCGGCGAGAACCTTCTGCTTCGCCCCGCCGATCGGCGGCACCTGCCTGGAGAACCAAGGAGTATCAGCTCAACCACGGCGCGTGCTTCCGGCGATTCTCTTTGCAATCCGGAGCCTCGTCTTGCCCGGCGGCCGGGTGCCGCCGGGCAAAGCCGCAGGAAATGCGTTGTGGGCCGGGGAGGATTTGAACCTCCGAAGGCTGTGCCGGCAGATTTACAGTCTGCTCAGCGCCGTGTCGTTCCGACTCAGGCTTTCGTCGGCAGTGCTCTGACCTGGGGTTTTGTCATCGGCTGCGTCCTGTCTGTGCCGCCTGGTACCCGCCTCACGTCAGCCGTTCGTTT
>JAHWJQ010000163.1 GCA_019348305.1 Actinomycetota bacterium | reverse complement strand
ATGGGCGCCTGCAACCGGATGCCGCCGTTGAGGTAGTGGGCCACCACCGTCATCACCAGCGTGAGCACCAGGGCGACGAAGAGCCAGTTGACGGCGTCGGCCAGGAAGGGGAGCCGGAAGACGAAGAACGAGATGTCCCGGCCGAACAGCGGGTCGGTCCTGCCGAACGGCACCGCGTTGCGAAACAGGATCCAGTTGCGCCACTGCCCGCCCATCCCGGTCCCGGCGATGAGGGCGAACAGCGCCGCCACGCCCAGTCGCACCTTCCCGGCGTAGGGCCCCACCACCTCCTGGTAGCGCGCCACCGTCTCGTCCTCGGGCCCCGCCGGGCGGAACCGGGGAGCGATGCGGTCGGCGATGACCAGGTTGAGCCACAGCAGCAGGAAGAAGGCGCCGGTGAACACGAGGCTCAGCCCCACCTTGGCGCCGAGCACCCCCTGCCACACCGACACCAGGCCCAGCTCTTGGAACCAGAGGAAATCGGTGAAGAAGCCGGAGATCCCGCGCAAAGACGTGAGCAGGAAGAACACCACCGCCGCCGCGACGATCAGCCCCACGCGACTGCGTGGAGCGCGCTGGGGCGGGCGGGACCTGACGTCGACGGGCGGGCGGCGCATTGCGCCTCGACACTACGTCGGAGCGGGAGTTAGCAAGCAGCGGCAGCCGAGATGCGCCGGCGGATGCAGCTGCCCGGTCGGGTACGCCTCCCCCCGGGGAACCGCCCCGGCCAGGGCGTTGTCGTCACAGTCGGGGCAGGGACCCTCGTCGTCGACGATCCATTGCAGGGGGGTCCCCTCCGGATGGGCGACGAAGCGGCCGCGCTCGTGGGCTGCCACCAGGAAGTGCCCAGCCAGCCGCTCGACCTTCTGGGTCTTCCACTCGCGGTAGACGGCGCTGATCCGGTCACTCATGGTCGACAGGTCGAGGTCGTCACTTGCGCTGGCACTCAGGACCTGTCGCACTCGGGCCCGGAGGCCACCGGCCAGCTCCGCGCCCAACTCGACCGAGAGGTCCTCCACCGAGAAGGGGACCGGCCCGAACGGCGAGGCCTCGGCACCGGCGCGCGCCGCATCGGACAGGTAGCTCAGCGCCAACCGGCGATAGGGCTCGGCCTGCTCGCTGGCCGCGGGCAGGAGGCCGTCGAGCTGGGCTTGGCCGCGGCTCGTGCGGAGGCGGTCGAGGGTGGTGTTCTGCTCGTCCTGCAGGGCCCGCTTGAGCCGCCGGGTGAGCTGAGCGCCCAGTGGCTCGATCACCCGGTCCCGCGCTTGCAGCAGGTGCTCGTCGCGATCGGCGGTCACCACCGCCGACGGGGCGGCGAGCGTCTCGGCCGCCACCGCCGGCTTCGGCTCGCGCCCCCGGTTCGGAGCCGGTGGATCGGCCGGGGCCGCTGGCCGGCTCGCCGCCGCCTCGCGGTCAGCGCGGAGACGGGCGAACAGGTCCTCGATGCGGGGGCGGATCTCCTCCCGGGCCAGGGGAACCAGCGGCTCGGCCTCGAGGTCCGGGTCACGGTTGGGTTCGCGGTCGAACGAGGGTTGCTCCGCTGCAGCTTCAGCCGGCCGCAGCTCGGCCGCTGGCTCCTCAGGCGCGGTCGCCGCCGGCACCGGCTCGACCAGACGTTCCTCGACCGTCTCCACCTCGACTGCCTCCACCTCGACCAGGGGCGCCGCCGCCACCGGAGCTGGCGCGGGGTCGGGCGGCTCGACCGCCAGGTTTGGCTGGCGCTGGGGCTCGGGCTCGGGTGCCGGGGCGGCCATCGGTGGCGCCCCGGCTGCGGGGACCACGGGCGCCGCCGGCGCCGGCTCACCGGGCGGCTCGGCGGCGCTCCCGCGGATGATGCGCACACCTTCGGCGGAGCTGTCCCGGCCCACCGCGTGGGGCGGCTCTGGGGGCGGCCGTTCCGGCTGGCGGTTGCGGCGCAGGATCCGAAGCGCCGACGAACGCCGCTCCTGGGTTTGCGTCTCACGCTCCGGCTGCGGCGCCGGCCCCACAGGATCGGAGGGCGCCGGCGGCGCCGGCTCTGGCTCTGGCACGGCTTCGGCCTGGGGCGCGGCGATCTGCGGACGGGACGCAGGCGGCGGCGCCTCCCCGATGGCCAGGCCGCGGGCCCGGGCGGCGGCCGGGGCCCGCGCCGGGCGCCGGTCCGGCTCCTGGTCCTCGGCCGGTGAGGGCACCCGGGGCCGGGCCTGGGCCGGCGGTGCACCCGGGGTGGTCGTGACGGGGGCGGAGGCGCCACCCGAGACAATGGCGGAAGGGCCGTCCTGCGCTTCGAAGCGCATGCTGACGTCGTCGATGGTGCGGCGGGCGACCTTGAGCGTCTCGACCAGGCGGTCGCGGCTCGCCTTCAGCTGCTCGAGCTGGGCGTGGGCCGCCCGCTTGCGCCTCGCCAGGTCGGCCAGCATCCGCTCCCGGGCCGCCTGGGCCTCCCCCACCATCTCCCGGCCCCGCTGGCGGGCCGCCTCCAGCACGGCATCGGCCTCGGCGCGGGCATTGACCCGGATCGTCGCAGCCTCCCGCTCGGCTTCGGCGATGCGACGGACGGCGGCACTCTCGGCTTCCTCGGTGCGGGCGCGAAGCTCGTCAGTCGCGCTCGAACGGATGCGGGCCGCCTGCGCCCGTGCTTCGTCGAGCAGGCGGGCGCTCTCGCCGGTGGCCGCGGCGCCGAGCGTCGCCACCCTCTCCTTCGCCTCCCGCAACATCGTGTCGGCCTCCGAGCGCGCCGCCGAGACGGCCACCGCCGCTTCGGTCTGGGCAGCAGCGAGCAGCGCCTCGGCCTCTGCCTGAGCGGCGGCGACGAGTGCGGCGGCCTCCACGTCGGGGGGCCGGCCAGCGGCCTCCTCGACCAGTCCCCGCAGCTCCGCCTCCTGGGTGTGCAGCCGCCGGACCTCATCGGCCACCCTTCCCAGGAAAGCCCGCACCTCGACGGGATCGAAGCCGCGAAAGGCAGTGGGAAACGAGCGGTCGGCCACCTCCTCGGGGGCGAGGGGGGCCTCGGCGACCGAAGGCGGTTGCTCGGACATCACCTTCGAGACTACGACTGCCGGCTGCCCTCAGAGCGGGACCGTTCCGCCCCCACGCCCTCGTGGTCGGCCATCGACGGCAACAGGATCGAAAAGCGCGATCCCTTGCCCGGTGCCGTGCTGCAGGTCACCCGGCCGCCGTGGCGCTCCGCCACCCGCTGGACCAGAGCCAGCCCCAACCCCAGGCCACCGTAGGAGCGGGTGTCGGACTCGTCGCCCTGGGCCCACTCGGCGAAAGCCTGCTCCACCTCCTTGGTGGACATGCCCACGCCGGTGTCGCGCACCGAGATCTCGACCATGCCCGGCTCGGTGGTGGAGGCGCCGGCACTCACGGTCACCCGACCACCGGCGGGGGAGAACTTGACGGCGTTGTCGACCAGCTCGTCCACCGAGCGGGCCAGCCACCGTGCGTCGGCCAGAACGGGCGGAGTGGCCCGGCTGATCCGGCGGGTGATCTGGTGGGCGCCGTTGGCCTTGGCCAGCCGCTCGTCGACGACGTTGTTGAGCAACTGGCGAAGGTCGACCCTCACCGGCTGCAGCACCTCCCGGCCGGCGTCGAGCGAGGCGAAGAACTCGAGCATCTCCACGATGCGCTCCAGGCGCCGGGCCGACGAGAGCATCGACTGGTAGAGGGGCCGTGCCCGTTCCGGGGGCAGGTCCCTGGCCGCCAGCAACTGTGTGTAACCGATGAGGGGGGTGAGGGGCGTGCGCAGCTCGTGGCCCACCCTCGACAGGAAGTGACGCTTCATCCGCTCGACTTCTCGCTCGCCCCGAAGGTCGCGCAGCACGGCCACGCCACCCGCCGCTTTGCCGTCGGGCCCTCGGAGGGCGCCGACGGTGAGGGCCACGGGCACCGAGTCATGGGCAGCTCGCACCGTGGCCAAAGCCGACCAGCGGGGGTCCGCGTACCGCAGGCGCGGCCCCAGATCGGTCCCCTCCTCACTGCGGACGAAGACCACTTCCCCGACCGGGCGACCCAGGGCAGAGCCGGCTTCGAGGCGGAGCAGGTCCTCCGCCGCGGCGTTGAAGTCGGTGATGCGGCCCTGGGCATCGAAGGCCACCAGGGCCTCACCCATCCCGGCGACGATGGCCTCGACCCGATTGCGCAGCTGCGCCTCCTCGTCGGCCGCTCGGCGCAGGGCTTCGGTCTTGTCCTGGATGGACGCGGCCATCGAGTCGAAGGTCGACCCGAGCACCCCTATCTCGTCCCTGCTCTGCAAGCCCGAGCGGACGCCGAGGCGCCCCTGCTGAATGGCCTCGGCCGTGGTGGTGAGACGGCGGATGCCGGCGCCGATGCGGTCACCCACGAGGGCGGCCAGGAGCAGGGCCAGCACGGTGCCGCCGAAGGCGATGACGAAGAAGGTGCGAAACAGGCTCTTGCGGACGTTCTCCACCGCGGTGGTCGGCCGGGAAGCGACCAGCGCGACCACCGGACGATTGTCGGCGGCGCGGACCGGGCGGGCGGCCAGGAAGCGATCGTCGGTCACCGCCGAGGCCTGCTCCGCCCCGGCCTGCGGGCCGAGTACGCCGCCTGCCACCTCCTTGAGCTTCGGCAACGGCGGTTGTCGGCCAGCCTGGCCGACCACCCCTGAAGACGTGAGCAGCGCGAGCGAGACGCGGTCGCCGTCTCGGGAGCGCGCGGTGAGGTAGTTGCGGTCAATGGGAGCCACGGCCACCACGGCGCCGAGCAGCCTCTCCTGCTGGCCCTGGCGCAGGTTGAGGGGCGACACGCCCACGGCAAGGGTCTCAGAGCCGAAGACCTGCACCGTCGCCCGTCCCCGACCCACGGCCAGCGCCTCGGTCACCGGTCCCGAGCCGGCCACGTCGACGAAGGTGGCGGGATCGAGGCCACCGGCGGCAACGATGCGCCCCCGCCGGTCGACGAATGCGAACGCCACCCCGTTGAACACCGAGCTGTTGAGCTGGTTCAACTGGTTCTCGATGGCCGTCCTCTGGGTGGGGGTCGCGCCCACGTTCTCGTCCAAGCGGGCCAGGACCCTCGGGCTCGACGAGTTGGCGGGGTCCTCGGTCAACCGGGTCAGCAGGG
>JAHWJQ010000162.1 GCA_019348305.1 Actinomycetota bacterium | reverse complement strand
TCAATGTCTTTCGCATGAAGCTGCTGGGGGCCGAGGTCCACCCGGTGTCGTCAGGCAGCCGCACCCTCAAAGACGCCATCAACGAGGCCATGCGCCACTGGGTGGCGACGGTGGAGAGCACCCACTACTGCCTGGGCAGCGTGATGGGCCCCCATCCCTACCCCTGGATGGTGCGGGAGTTCCAGCGGGTGGTGGGGGACGAGGCCCGCGAACAGGCCCGGACCATCCTCGGTGGGGCCGACCCCGACTACGTCGTGGCCTGCGTGGGCGGGGGCTCCAACGCGGCCGGCACCTTCGCCGGCTTCGTCGACACCGACGCCCGCCTCGTGGGGGTGGAGCCAGCAGGGGGCGCGGCCATCGGCAACGGGATCCCCGGCGTCGTCCACGGGTCGAAGTCCTTCCTCCTCCAAGACGAGCACGGCCAGGTCCTCGAGGCCCATTCGATCTCGGCCGGTCTCGACTACCCGGGGGTGGGGCCGGAGCACGCCCACCTGGCCGCCCTGGGACGGGCCCGGTATGTCCCCGCCGGCGACGCCGAGGTGCTGGAGGCACTGCAGCTGCTCTCGCGCACCGAGGGCATCATCCCGGCTCTGGAGCCTGCCCACGCCCTGGCCTGGATCGTGCGGGCCGCGGCCACCCCGGAGCTGCCCGAGGGGTCGACGGTGCTCATGACGCTGTCAGGGCGGGGCGACAAGGACGCCCAGCAGGTGATGGAGCTGCTGGGGTGAGCGAGGTCGTCCCCCTGGAGGCGACGCTGCGCCAGCAGCGGGACTCGGGCCGCAAGCTGCTCGTTCCCTACGTGACCGGCGGCCTCGGTGCCGACTGGCTCGACGTCATCAGGGCCTATGCCGACGCAGGCGCCGACGCCGTCGAGGTGGGCCTCGCCTTCTCCGACCCGGTCATGGACGGCCCCACCATCCAGGCCGCGTCGCAGCGGGCCCTCGAACAGGGGGCCACGCCGGCCGGGGTCGTGGCTGCCCTGGGCGACGCCGACGTCGGCGTCCCGCTGGTGGTCATGACCTACTACAACGTCGTGTTCCGCTCGGGCCACCGCCGCTTCGCCGCCGCCCTGCACGACAACGGCGTGGCCGGCGCCATCGTCCCCGACCTGCCGCTGGAGGAGCTGGACGACTGGTCCCGGGCGGCGGTGGAGGGCGGCGTCGAGACGGTCCTTCTGGCCTCGCCCGTCACCCCCGACGACCGCCTGGCCCGCCTCGTCGAGCGGACCCGGGGGTTCGTCTACGGCGTCGGCCTGATGGGGGTCACGGGCGAACGCGACCGGGTGGCGGAGTCCACCGCCATCCTGGCCAAGCGGCTCAAGGCAGCCACCGACAAGCCCGTCATCATCGGATTCGGAGTGTCCACCCCCGCCCACGCCGCCGAGGTGGCGACCATGGCCGATGGCGTGGTGGTCGCTTCCGCTCTCATGCGCAAGCGCCTCGACGGCGCCGGCCCCTCCGAGCTCGGCGCCCTGGTGGCCGATCTGAGGTCGGCACTCGACGCTGTGTGACGCGGCCGCTCAGCCGGCGGCGATGAGCACCACGCCGGTCACGGCCACGCTCAGGCCCAGCACCTGCTGGCCTCCCAGGCGCTCACCCAGCACCGTGCGGGCGAGCAGGACGGTGCCGGCCGGGTAGAGCGAGCTCAACACCGCGACCACCGACAGCAGCCCCCGCCGGCTGGCCAGCAGGTAGAGCGCGTTGGCGCTCAAGTCGAGCACGCCGGCGCCGGCAATGACCGGCAGCGATCGCGGCGCCGGCGGCGCCAGCGTTTGGCCGGTCACGGTGGCCGCCGTGACCAGGGCGACGATCGAGGCGGTACGGCCGGCAACGAGGGGCCAGAAGCCGGCGCCGGGACCGGTGGCGTCGAGCAGCACGAAGACGGTGCCGAATGCGGCCCCGGCCACGACGGCCAAGCCGACACCCGAATCGGTGCCGCGGCCGGGCTGGGCCGCTGGTGCGGGGTCCGGCGAGCGGCTGATGAGGGCGACTGCGACGACGGCCAGCAGCACGCCGGCCAGGGCCACCGGCGAGGGCCGCTCACCGCCGATCAGGCCCCAGGCCAGCGGCACGGTGGCGGCCCCGACAGCGGTGATGGGGGCGACCACGCTCATCCGTCCACCGGCCAGCCCCCGGTAGAGGCACGACAGCCCCACCGCCCCCACCGACCCGGCCGCGGCGCCCAGGCCGACGGCGCGGGCGCTCGGGTGGCCCCCGGCCAGCCCGACCAGCACGGCCAGCAGCGGGAGGCCGCTGAGCTGGGACACGACCACCACTACCGTCGCCGGCACCCGCTTCGAGCTCAGTCCACCGAGGAAGTCGGCCGCGCCATAGGCCGCTGCCACCGCCAATCCCAGGACCACGGCCACGATGGCATTCTTCTCGCATCGCAGGCCGGTGCCGGTGATGTGCTCGCTAGCCTCCGGCCGTGGCCCGGGAAACCCATGCCCGCGCCGCCGCCGCCCTGGCCGCACGCGACCCGGTGATGGCGGGGCTGGTGGCCGCGGCCGGACCTCCCCGCATCCGGGCCCCCAGGCGCACCCCCTTCGAGGCCCTGGCCCGGGCCATCTGCTTCCAGCAGCTCTCGGGCAAGGCGGCGGCCACGATCTACGGCCGCTTCGAACTGGCGGTGGGGGGCGAGGTGACCCCCGAGGCGGTGCTCGCCACCCCCATCGAGGAACTGCGGCGGTCGGGGCTGTCGGCGGCCAAGGCACGGTCGGTGGTGGACCTGGCCGACAAGGTGGCCGCCGGTGTCGTGCCGCTGGGCGACGTGGGGCGACTGTCCGATGACGAGCTGATCGAGCGCCTCGTCGTCGTACGAGGGGTGGGACGATGGACAGCGGAGATGTTCCTCATCTTCCAGCTGCGCCGCCTCGACGTGTGGCCGGTGGACGACCTCGGGGTCCGCAACGGCTACGCCCGCGCCTACGGCCTGGCCGAGCCCCCCGCGCCCAAGGTGCTGGGCCCGCTGGGGGAGGCCTTCCGCCCCTACCGCAGCGTCGCCGCCTGGTACTGCTGGCGGGCCGTGGAGCTGGTCGAGCTGCCTGGGTGACCCACTGTTCGTTACCATGGCGAATCACACTCGTGTGATTACTGACGGCTAGCGTCAAAGGCGCAACCTGGGAGAGCCATGAGTGACCGTGCCCGGACCTCGACTTCGAACTTCGGCGTCAGCCGGCGGGAGAACCACGACGCGTCCGACTTCTACCGGCGCTTCAAGCTTCCGGTCCTCTCCTCTGACGAGACGGTCGTGACCGCGCCCGAACTGGGTGACGGCTGCCTTCACGGCGATTCCCGGAGGATGCACCAGCTGCCGTCGAACTCGGTCGCGCTGGTTGTGACGTCGCCCCCGTACTTCGCGGGCAAGGAGTACGAGGAAGCTCTCGGCCAAGGCGACATCCCGGCCTCCTACGCCGAGTTCCTGGAGATGCTCGGGGAGGTCTTCGCCGAGTGCCGCCGGGTCCTCGAGCCCGGTGGCCGGATCGCGGTGAACGTGGCCAATCTCGGGCGGAAGCCCTACCGCAGCCTCTCGGCCGACATCATGGCGCTTCTCCAGGACCAGCACTTGCTCCTCCGTGGCGAGGTGATCTGGCAGAAGGGAGCGGGCGCGGCCGGAAACTGCGCCTGGGGGTCTTTCCGAAGCGCGGCGAACCCTGTGCTTCGAGACATCACCGAGCGGGTGGTGATCGCCAGCAAGGGCCGCTTCGACCGCGCCCTGAGTCCCCAGCAGCGCCAGGCCAGGGGGCTGCCGCACCAGAACACCCTGACCTGCGACGAGTTCATGAGCGCGACGCTGGATCTCTGGGAGATGGAGCCGGAGAGTGCCCGGCGGGTCAATCATCCCGCGCCCTTTCCGGTCGAGCTTCCGCAACGGCTCATCGAGCTCTACACCTACAGGGGCGACGTAGTGCTCGATCCCTTCATGGGATCAGGCTCGACGCTGGTCGCCGCCGTCCGCACCGGACGCAGGCCGGTGGGCTTCGACTCAGATCCCGGGTACGTCGCGATCGCCCGCGAGCGCGTCCAGGCCGAGATGGCCACGGTGGCCCCTCGATCTGCGGAGGACAACTGGGAGAGTTTCCAAGCCCGGGCGACGAAGGCAGCGAAGGCTTCCCAGGCAATCGCGAAGGACGTGCTCCAGGAGGCGGGGTTCAGGATTACGGCGGAGAACCGGAAGATCCCGAAGACCGGCGTGACGATGAACTTCATCGGCCTCGATGACCACGACCGGCTGTGGTACTTCGACGTAACGGGGGCTTTCACGACAACCCGCGGGGGCCTGCTCCGCACAGACAGCGTGTGGAAGTGTCTCGGGAGAGCGCACGTTCTACACGCCAAGCAGAACAGCCGTCCCAAGGACGACGAGAAGACCCCGGTCGTGTTCTTGACCTCGCACCTTCCGAAGAAGGGCACCGACGGCGACGTGGCGTTGCGCGCCGCCGGGCCCACCGCCTTTTTCGACGCGATAGAGATGCTCGCAGATGACGGCCGCAAGCGGCTGAAGGCTTACGCCGCGGGGGGAAACGCCGCCCCCCTTCCGGGGTTCTGGACGCAGCGGGACATCGATCGCCTCGTTTGAGCCTGCCGTAGGCCCCTCACCGCGGGCCCCGCCGGCGGTGGGCATCCATGCGCTCGCGGATGATGCGCCGGCGTTCCTCCAGCTCCCGCATGGTGATGGCGGGCCGGTCGTCGGCGATGCCGAGCGACGCCCGCAGGCCGGCCAGGTCCACCTGCTGAGTGCGGGGGTCGATACCCACGTCGCTCGCGATGCGGTCGCCGTGACGCATCGCGAAGTAGGTGGCGATGTAGGTGATCTCACCGAAGAGATCGACCTCCGGTGCCATGGTGGTGATGGCGGCCGGGGTGCTGGTGCTGGGCGTCACCCTCCGGGCGTGCCTGCGCCGGCCGAGTGACCCGTGGACGTCGGCTGTCCTCCAGGTCACCCGGCTGCTCTGGCTGTTCGTGGCCGCGACCACGGTGGTGGTGTGGTCGGTGCTGCAGGTGACCCCTCGGGTCTCCGGTGGGGACGGCGGCGGACGACCGGCGACGGAGGCGCACCACTCACTCGGAATCGACGGG
>JAHWJQ010000161.1 GCA_019348305.1 Actinomycetota bacterium | reverse complement strand
GACGCCTTCTCCACCATCCTCGACCGCTCGAAGGCCGAGGAGTACGGCCGCAAGATGGCGGCCAAGCTGCGCGAGCTCATCCCCCGCCAGATGTTCGACGTCCCCATCCAGGCCGCCATCGGCGGTCGCATCATCGCCAGGGAGACGGTCAAGGCCAAGCGCAAGGACGTGCTGGCCAAGTGCTATGGCGGTGACATCACCCGCAAGCGCAAACTCCTCGAAAAGCAGAAGGAGGGGAAGAAGCGGATGAAGAACATCGGCCGGGTCGAGGTGCCCCAGGAAGCGTTCATCTCCGCGCTCCGGCTGGAGGACTAGCCCGACCCAGGGGGTTAGCAGTCGGTAGCATTGAGTGCCAGACATGCTCGACGAACGCAAGGCCGAGATCCTCCGGGCAGTGGTGGAGGAGTACATCGACACCGCCCAGCCGGTGGGGTCGTCGCGCCTCGTCCAGAGTGGTGGTCTGCAGGTGTCGCCGGCGACGGTCCGCAACGAGCTGTCGGTGCTCGAGCGCGAGGGCTACCTCATCCAGCCCCACACGAGCGCCGGCCGCGTGCCGACGGAGAAGGGCTACCGCTTCTTCGTCGACCAGCTGACGCCGAAGGGGACGTTGCAGCCGGCGCAGCGCCAGGCCGTCCTCGACTTCTTCAGCCGCACCCATGGCGAGCTGGAACAGATGCTCCATGCCACCAGCCGGTTGCTCTCGCGGCTCACCGACTACGCGGCGGTGGTGATCAGCCCGCCCCACGAAGCGGCGACCGTCCGGGCCATCCAGCTGGTCGGGCTCGCCCCCCGGGTGGTGCTGGTGGTGGTGGTGCTGTCGAACGGGGTGGTCGAGAAGCGGTCCATCGAGTTGGCGGCCGACGCCGAGGAGCACAGCCTCGGGGCCGCCTCGGCCCATCTTTCCGCCCACCTGGTAGGCCGGCCCCTGGGGGCGACCGTGCAACTGCCCAGCTGTGGTGAGCCGAACCTCGACGCCATCGTGGAGACGGCCATCACCGCACTGCACCAGGGCCACGACGACGAGCCCGACCACGTCTTCGTGGGGGGTGCGTCCCGCATGGTGGCGGCCTTCGACGCCGTCGACACCGTCGGCCAGGTGCTGTCCATCCTGGAGCAGCAGTACGTCGTGGTGACCCTGCTCAAAGACGTTCTCGACCGGGGCCTGTCGGTGGCCATCGGCAGCGAGGTCGGCCACCAGTCCCTCGCCGAGTGCTCGGTCGTGGTGGCGCCCTATGAGGTCGAGGGCGAGGCAGCCGGCACCATCGGTGTGGTCGGGCCGACCCGGATGAAGTACCCCCAGGCCCTGGCCGCGGTGGCCCTCGTGAGCCAACGGCTGGGCCGGCGGCTGTCGGAGAACTGACCTGCTGATGCCCACCGACTACTACGAGCTTCTCGGGGTGCGCCCCGACGCCAGCGACGACGAGATCAAAAAGGCCTACCGCCGCCTGGCCAGGGAGCTGCACCCCGACACCAACCCCGACGACGAGCAGGCCCACGAGCGCTTCAAGCAGGTGAGCGTGGCCTACGAGACGCTGCGGGACCCCGAGCGTCGCCGCCGCTACGACGCCTACGGCCCCGAGGGGGTGCGGGTGGGCGCCGGAGGCGACCCCTTCGGCTTCGGTGGTGGGTTCGGCGACATCTTCGACGCCTTCTTCGGTGGGGGCGGCGGTGGCTTCGCCAGCCGGCGCAACGGGCCGTCGCGGGGCAGCGACATGGAGCTCGTGCTCGAGCTCGACTTCGAAGAGGCCATCTTCGGGGTCCGCCGTGAGATCAACCTGCGGGCACCGGTCGCCTGCGGCACCTGCGAGGGCCGAGGGAGCCGGCCTGGCACGACGCCTTCCACCTGCACTGGTTGCGGTGGTGCCGGCGAGGTCCGGCGGGTGCGCCAGTCGATCCTGGGCCAGATGGTCACCTCCAGCCCCTGCCCTCGCTGCGGAGGCCAGGGCCAGACCATCTCCGATCCCTGCCCCGACTGCCGCGGCGAGGGGCGGCGCACCGAGGAGAAGGTCTACGAGGTCGACGTGCCGGCCGGTGTCGACGACGGCACGCAGCTGCGCCTGCCCAACCGGGGCGCCGCCGGGCCCCGGGGAGGGCCCAACGGCGACCTGTACCTCCACGTGCGGGTGCGCCCGCATGACCGGTTCCGGCGGGAAGGCCAGGACCTGGTGGCCGAGGTGCACCTCACCATGACCCAGGCCGCGCTCGGCGCCTCACTGGAGTTCGAGACCCTCGACGGCAACGAGACGCTGGTCATCCCGCCCGGCACCCAGACGGGCCGGCTGTTCGAGCTGCGGGGGCGCGGCGTCCCTGCCGGGCGGGGCCGGGCCCGGGGGAACCTGGTCGTGCGGGTGGTGGTGGACACGCCGACCGAGTTGACCAAGGACCAGGAGGTCCTCGTCCGCCGGCTGGCCGAGCTGCGGGGCGAGGACGTGGCGCCTGCAGACACCAGCTTCTTTTCCCGCATGCGCAGCGCCTTCAAGTAAGCGGGCGGGCCTGTGCTCCCCCCTCCGGAGGGCCGCTCGGGCCCGATGGAGCGCGTCGCCGCCCACCTGTTCGTGGCCGACCTCGAACGGCCCGAGGTGGCCGACGAGGATCGTCACCACCTCGAGCGGGTGCTTCGCCTTCGCGCCGGCGAGACGGTCACCGTGTCCGACGGCCGGGGAGGTCACCGGCGCTGCATCCTGGAGCGGGGCCTTTGTCTGGCGCCGGCGGCGGAGACGGTGCGCGTTGCCGCGCCGGCGCCGACTCTCGCCGTCGGCTTCGCCCTGGTCAAGGGGGGGCGACCCGAGTGGATGGTGCAGAAGCTGACCGAATGCGGCATCGACCGGGTCGTCCCTTTCCTGGGGGCCCGCTCCGTGGTGCGCTGGGAGCCCGAACGGGCGGGCAAGCAGCTCGTCCGGCTCCGGCGTATCGCCCGGGAGGCGGCCATGCAGTGCCGGCGGGTGCGGCTGCCGGTGGTCGAGCCGGTGACCGACCTCGCCACCCTGGCCGCAACCGAGGGCCAGGCTCTGGCAATGGCCGACATCGAGGGGGAACCCCCCGGCCTGGAGCGGCCGTTCGTGCTGGTCGGCCCAGAAGGTGGCTGGGGCGACGACGAGCGGGCTGTCGGGTTGGCCAGGGTGTGCCTGGGGCCCCACGTACTGCGAGCGGAGACGGCGGCGGTGGCGGCCGGTGTCCTTTTGAGCGCGCTGCGGGCCGGGCTTGTCGCCTCCCGCTCCTGATTCCGTTTGCCTCGCTGCGTGTTCGTGCCCGGTCTTTTTTCACGGTATGTGGGATGAACAGGGCCTGACGTGGAATACTGAGGGCGACAGAGAGGGTCGACTCGCTATGACAGACAGCACAATGCCGGCAAACTACGCACAGCGAGTGGGGGAGCGTCTTCGTCTCATCCGCAAGCAGAAGAACCTGTCGTTGCAGGAGGTTGAAGCCAGCTCGAACCAGGAGTTCAAGGCGTCGGTGCTGGGGGCCTACGAGCGGGGCGAGCGAGCCATCTCGGTGCCCCGGCTCCAGCGGTTGGCCAAGTTCTACACGGTGCCCGTCGACCAGCTCCTCCCCCAGGACGACGACGAGTTCGGCCGGATCCGCGACGACGAGGTGCTCGACCTCACCTCGGGCGCCGACGGCGACGAGCCCGCCGCCCGCCCCGCCCGCCGCTACGACGAGGACCGGGTCTCCATCGACTTGGGCCGGCTCCAGACCATCGGCGGCCAGGAGCGCGAGATGCTCACCCGCTACCTGGGCATGATCCAGGTCCAGCGCCAGGACTTCAACGGCAGGGTCCTCACCATCCGCTCCGAGGACCTGCGAGCGATCGCCTGCCTCTTCGAGACCTCGACCGACACCATGCGCCGCCGCCTGAGCGAGATGGGCCTCCGGCGGTAACCCCGGGTCGGCGGTGATGCCGGTGATGCCGGTGACGCCGGCGTGACGGGCGTCGACCGCGAGTTCGGCGTCTACGTCCACATCCCGTTCTGTCGCCGGCGCTGCGACTACTGCGCCTTCGCCACCTGGACCGATCGGCACCACCTCCACCAGGCCTACGCCGCCGCCTGCCGGCGGGAAGTGCGCCAGGCCCGGCTCCCCCCGGCCACCAGCGTCTTTTTCGGAGGGGGCACGCCGTCGCTCCTGGCCGCGCCGCTGCTGGTGTCGGTCCTGGACGAGATCGAGCGGGCGCCGGGGGCCGAGGTCACCGTCGAGTGCAACCCCGAGACGGTGACCGAGGAGCTGCTCGAGGCCTACGCCGGCGCCGGCGTCAACCGGCTCTCCTTCGGGGTGCAGTCGATGGAGCCCCACGTGCTGGCATCGCTGGGCCGGGACCACGACCCCGCTGTCGTGGCGCGGGCGGTCGAGCGGGCAAAGGCGGTCGGCTTCGTCAGCTGGAGCATCGATCTGATCTACGGGGCGGCCGGCGAGTCCGTCGAGGACTGGCGGCGGAGCCTCGAGCAGGTGGTGGGCCTGGGCCCGCCCCACGTGAGCGCCTACGCCCTGACGGTCGAGCCGGGGACGGCCCTGGCCGGCGACCGGGGCCGCCAGCCCGACGACGACGACCAGGCCGACAAGTACCTGCTGGCCGAAGCCACCCTGGCCGGCGCCGGCCTCGCCAACTACGAGATCTCGAACTGGGCCGAGCGGGGCCACGAGTGCCGTCACAACCGCCTCTACTGGGAGGGTGGCGACTACCGGGGCATCGGCTGCGCCGCCCACTCCCACCAAGGTGGCCGGCGCTGGTGGAACCTCCGCACCCCCGACCGCTACATCGCGGCCATCGACGCCGGCGCCTCACCGGTGGCCGGCTCGGAGGTCTTGGCGCCGGCCGATCGACGGATGGAGTGCCTCCAGCTGGCCCTCCGCACCCACCGAGGCGTGCCGGCGGCGGCACTGCCACCCGAGGCCAGGATCGGCCTCGAGGATCTGGTCTGGGAAGTTTCCGGACTGGTCCGCCTCACGACGGCCGGGCGGCTCCTGGCCAACGAGGTGGCGCTGCGGCTGCGGTAGGCATCCGAACAAGCGCATTCTGGGGATGTCCGCGCACCTCGGAGGTGTGCGCAGATCCCCAGAATGGCCAGTGGGCGGGGGGTCAGT
>JAHWJQ010000160.1 GCA_019348305.1 Actinomycetota bacterium | reverse complement strand
TGCTGCTGGCCGAGGATGGAGGTTTTCTCGTCCAGCACTCGCTGCCCAAGCTCCCGCCCGGCCAGACCTACCAGTTGTGGGGCCAGCAGGGCGATGTCAAGGTGTCCCTCGGGGTGCTGGGGGCGGAACCCAAGCGCATGCAGTTCGCCTCTGCCGGGCGCTACGAGAACCTGGCCATCACCGTAGAGCGTGACGGCGGCGCCCCCCAGCCCACCGGCGCCGCAGTGGTGGCCGGCTGGGTGCCACCCCGCTGAGCCGGCGCTGGCTGATCAGGCGGCGCAGCGCATGAGGTCCCGCAACTCCCGGTAGCCCACCAGTGACGCCCCCACCCGCTCCACCAGCGCGGCGACGGAGTGGTCGTTGGCGACCAGCTCGTAATCGTCGACTCGGGCCGCCCAGTCGGGCGCCAGCGCCCGCACCTCGGCGGTGTCGATGGCGGGGTGGACGTAGACCTCGGTCACTCCCGGTCGCAGATCGAGCAGGGCCCGCTCGAGTGAGCGCCGGCTGCCCACGCCTCGCACGTGGACGAGGTGGTCGGGGGCGACCACGCCCTCTTCGGCGGCCAGCCGGCGGAAGGGAAAGCCGATGGCCTGCTCGCTGGAGGCGTCGCTCAGGCGCAGGGGGAGGCTGAACTCGACCGCCAGCTCGAGGTAGACGTCGAAGAACTCCGGGCGCAGCTGGAGGGTCCCCATGTGGGAATCCAGGTGGCTCACGTCGAAGCCCCAGTAGATGGCGCGCTCGACCTGCGCTCGCAGCTCCCGGCGGACCTCGTCGAGGTCGGCGTGGTCCCACACGTCCTCCACCGTGCGGGGGAACCCGCCGTCGCCGTCGAGGAGCGAGGGGGCGTGGGTGATGGGGCCCCAGCGGTAGAGGTCGTACTCGGCGTTGAGGGTCAGATGGACACCGACGTCCTCGCCCCGGTAACGACTGGCGGCCTCCCGCGCCCACGGGCAGGGGACCATCAACGACGCGCTCGTTGCGATGCCGGCCCGGAGGGCCTCGTAGATCCCGACGTTGGCAGCGTGGCTCGAGCCCAGGTCGTCGCAGTTGATGATCAACAACTTGGCGTCGGGGGCGTACCCGAGCTTCTCGGCCAGCGATGTCACCGACCGGAGCCTACGGGCCGGTCCGCGTCACCGCAGCGTCCCCACAGGCCGAGGGACTCCTGGCGGGCGCCGGCAGCAGCAGCAACGATCTCCTCGGCGTGGGCGACGTTGGGAGGAATGGTGAGCGGCGCCGCGTAGCCCTCGCGGGCCAGGACCAGGTTCACGAACGCGCCGTCGTCCTCGCGGTAGACGTAGGCCAGGAGCCGGCGGTAGCGGTCGCGGGCCTCGACGTCGCGGACGACCCGCACCCGGGTGCCCTTGGGGAGCAACTCCTCGGTGCGGCGGGCGGCCTCCTGGCCGAAGCACTCGCGCAACCCGCCCCGGCCGTGGGTCTCGGGGGTGTCGATGCCGATGAGCCGCACCGCCTCCTCGGTGCCGCCCAGCCTCACCCGCACCGTGTCGCCGTCGACCACCCGGACGACGGTCGCCGTTCCCGGTGGCGAGGGAGTCGAGGGGCGGGCCGAGCCGCACCCGCCAGCCAACACAGCGGTGGCCACGACCCCGGCGAGGAGCGGCGCGGCGTCGAGGCGGCGGGACGGCACCGGGCCATTGTCCCCGCCCGCTGTGACAGGGTACGGCGGTGCGCCGCCTGTCGCTCTTGGTCACGACGGTCCTGGCACTTGCCGGGGCCTGCAGCAGCCGAGGCGCCGAGGGGCCCGCGGACCGCTTCGCCGCCGTCCACCAAGGTGTCTGTGCCGCGGCGGCGGCCGCCCGCGGCGGCGACCAAGGCGGGGCGCAGCGGGCCTTCACCGACGTCCACGGAGGGCTCCACGAGCTTGCCGGGGCGGTGCAAGACAGCGACCGCGGGGCGGGCGCCGCTCTGTTGGAGGCCAAGCAGCGAGCGGAGGCCGGGTTCCGCACCCCGGGTGCACCACCCAGCCAGGAGCTCGTGGATCTGTCCGTCGCCGTGCGCCGGGCCATCGAAGCCACCGGGGCGGTGCCCCCTCCTAGCTGTTCGCCATAGGCGAGACTGCGGCGGTGCCGCATCGCCGTCGCCGTGTGTTCGCGTTCGCTGCCGCGCTCGTGGCTCTGGCCGTCGCCGCCTGCGGGGGCGGGTCGGGGCCAGGCGGGGGCGAGGCGGGCGCCGGCGCCGGCGACGACAGCGGGTTCGTGGCCCAGGTGGCCAGCTTCGAGCTGGTGGCCGGGCCGGACCAGCGGTTCCTCGCCGGCCTGTCGGGCAACGGGACCGGCACGGTGGTGAGCTTCGGCCTCGTCGAGATGCGGTTCTTCTACCTGGGTACCCGGGAGCGTCCCGTCGACCCTCCTCAGGCCCGCGGCTCGGCCCAGGCCAGTTTCCTGCCCGTGCCCGGGGCCCGGTTCGACCCGGCCGCGCCCGGCCCCCGCGAGGTGAAGCCGTCAGAGGGGGTGGGGGTGTATGCGGCCGAGCCGGTGCGCTTCGACACCCCCGGCTTCTGGGGAGTCGACGTCAGGGCGCCCATCGGGGGTCGCACGGTCAGCGCCAAGGCTTCCTTCGAGGTGTACGCCGAGCCCCAGTTGCCGTTCCCGGGTCAGCCCGCGCCCCGTACCGACAATCCGGTGGCGGGCGCCGCCGGCGTCGACCCTGCGGCCATCGACTCCAGGGCCCGCGGCGGCGAGGCCATACCCGACACCGCCCTGCATTCCACGTCGGTGGCCGCCGCCCTCGCCGCTGGGCGGCCGACCGTGGTCGTGGTCTCCACGCCGGTGTACTGCGTGAGCCAGTTCTGCGGGCCCGTCACCGACTCAGTGGCGGCCCTGGCCGAAAGGTACGGGGACCAGGCCGCCTTCGTGCACCTGGAGGTGTGGCAGGACTTCGAGAAGAAGATCGTGAACCCGGCGGCGGCGGAGTGGATCAAGCCCAAGGGGCGGGGCGACACCCAGGAGCCGTGGGTCTTCCTGGTCGGCGGCGACGGCATCGTGCGCCAGCGCTTCGACAACGTGGTGAGCGACGCGGCGCTCGAGGCGGCGGTGAAGGAGCTGGTGGCGGCCCCCGCCTGACCCACCGCCCCGCACCGGCGCCGGCCTGCGCTCCGCCCCCGGGCCCTCAGGCGGCGCTCTTGCGATCCCGCTCGGCGGCCTCCTTGGCGGCCTTGCGGAGCGTCTCACGGGCGGCAGCGACACCTTGGCGGCCGACCTCGCGGGTGTGGTCGTCGAGGCGGTAGTCGGAGCCCTGCTCCTCGATCAGCGCAAGCTGTCGTTCCATGTCCGGAATTGTTCCCTGAGGGTGCGACAAAAATGCCGGGAACCGGCACCGGCGCCAACCCCCCAACCGGTTCTGGGGATGTCCTCGCACCTCTGCGGTGCGTGAACGACCCCAGAAGCTCGAGCGCCCGCTCGCGCTAGCGCCGCAGCGCGTCGGTCCAGAATCGGGTGCGGGCCAGGTAGGCACCCTCGGCCGCCCCGCCGCGGGCGCCGTAGGCCCCCTCGTAGGAGCTGTAGCAGTAGACGCGGCTGGAGCCGCTGAGACAGACGCCGGCCCGGGCCGGTTCGACCTGCGTGCCCTCGTGCCACTCGTTGTAGCTGGTGACCGAGATGACGTCGGCGCCGGCCAGGAACGCGCCCGTCCAGTACTCGTCGTAGCGCTCACCGCTGCGGCGATCGACGACGGTGGTGTCGGGTACGCCGCGGGTGCCGTCGTATCCCGGCGACACCGACGGCGAGCAGTCCAGCCCCTTCAGCCTGGCCAGGAGGCAGAATCGCTCGAGGTTCTCCGGCGTGAAGCGGACGGGGTCGTAGGTGTAGACGCCGTCGAAGCCGGCGATGGCGGCGTAGTTCTGGAACAGCCCCCGCAGCCCGTTCGTGGGCAGGTGGCCCTGGGCCCAGAAGGTGAAGTCACCCAGGACGGTGGTGAGCACCTGCCACGACTCGGGCGGTGGTCCGTCGGACGCGTAGATCCAGAACTCGGTGATGCCGAAGCGCCGCGACAGGTCCAGGGCGTCGCGCTGCACCGTGTCGGGGGTGCGGCCCGAGTACGGCTCGACGTGAACGGCCACCTTCAGGCCGTGGCGCCCCGCCGCGGCGACCACGCCGGCGAGGGCCCGGTCCTCGAACGACCGCGGCCCCCACCAGGAGCTGACCACCGTCTCCACCCCGGCCGCGGCGATGTCGGCCATGTGCTCGTCGAGCAGGGCAGGGGAGTTGGTGCTGTAGGGCCCCCGCACGGGATAGAAGCTGGCGGCGATGTCCTCCGGCGGGTTGTGGCCGACGTTGTCCCAGTGGAACCACCTGGAATCGACGGTGGGGTTGCCGTACCAGGGGTAGTAGAAGATGGCCGAACCCACCCGGTCCTGTTTGGGACGGGGCGCCATCGCCACCACCGGCGATGCCAGCTGCAGCCCGCCGGCCGAGCCGTAGAAGGCGGCGTCGCCGAAGGCGAAGACCCCGCCGTCGCTGGCCACGAGCCAGTAGCCGTTCCCGAGGCCGGTGGGCGTCATGCCCACGATCGGGCGGTTGAGCTTGATGGCGCCGGTCGAGCCGAGGAACTCGGCGTCGCCGAAGCTGAACATCCCCCCGTCGGCGGCGGCCAGCCAGTACCCTCGCCCGGACGGGGTGGCCGCCATGGTCACGACCGGCTGGTTCAGCTTGATGTCACCGGTGGAGCCGTAGAAGCCGGCGTCGCCGAAGCCGAAGACTCCGCCGTCGCGCGCCACCAGCCAGTACCCCGAGCCGGTAGGCGTGGCCGCCATGCCGACGATGGGCTGGTTGAGAACGATGTCACCGGTCGAGCCGTGGAAGCCGGCGTCGCCGAAGCTGAAGATGCCGCCGTCGCTGGCCACGAGCCAGTACCCGTTGCCCGACGGGGTGGCCGCCATCCCCACGATGGGACGGTTGAGGCGCCGGTCGCCGGTCGAGCCGTGGAAGCCGACGTCGCCGAAGCTGAAGATGCCGCCGTCACCACCCACCAGCCAGTAGCCCCGCCCGTGCGACGGTGCCGCCATGGCGACGATCGGGCGGTCGAGGCGCAACCCGCCCGTGGACCCGTAGAACTCGGCGTCGCCGTAGGTGAAGATCCCCCCGTCGGCCCCCGCCAACCA
>JAHWJQ010000015.1 GCA_019348305.1 Actinomycetota bacterium | reverse complement strand
CCGGAACCATGACCTTGCGCGGACCGCTCGACTGGCCATGGGCGGGCTGGTTCCACCGACGCCTCCACCTGCTGCGCGCACTGCAGCCCCTGCCTGGCTGATCGGGTGCACCGCGGCGGGCGCACCGCAGACCAACACCAGCGCTGACAACAAGGAAATGCAAGCAGGACTGGAAGCGCGCGGGCCCGTGGTGCCATCACCAGCCAGCACCGGCCTCAGTGACGTCAACGCCTTCGTGTCAGGCCCCACGGACCCAATGTCAGGAGTTATCGGTGGATCGAGGCTAAGAGCCGGGTGGCGGGGGATAGGCCACTGGCGGGCGCACCGGGAAGCCGGCGCTCGCGAGCCGCTCCTTGGCCTCGCCCACCGTGTGCTCGCCGAAGTGGAAGATGGAAGCGGCGAGCACGGCGTCGGCACCGTGGCGGGCCCCGTCGACCAGGTGGTCGAGGGTGCCCACGCCGCCGCTGGCCACCACCGGCAGCCGGCAGGCCGAGGCGACGGCGGCGGTGAGCTCGAGGTCGTAGCCGTCGCGGGTGCCGTCGCGATCCATCGACGTGAGGAGGATCTCGCCCGCCCCCAGAGCTGCCACGCGAGCGGCCCACTCCACGGCGTCCAGGCCCGAGGGCCGGCGCCCGCCGTGGGTGTAGACCTCGAACTGCGGGCCGGCGCCGGCGACTTCGGCCCTGCGGCGGGCGTCGATGGCCACGACCACGCACTGGGCGCCGAACTCGGCGGCGATCTCGCTCACCAACTCGGGGCGCTTCACCGCGGCGGTGTTGACGCCCACCTTGTCGGCTCCCGCCCGCAGCATCCGCCGGGCGTCGTCGACGCTGCGGATGCCACCGCCCACCGTCAGGGGGATGAAGACCTGCTCGGCGGTGCGCCCCACGGCCTCGACCATGGTGTCGCGCCCGTCGGAGGAGGCGGTGATGTCGAGGAACACCACCTCGTCGGCGCCCTGGGCGTCGTAGCCGGCGGCCAGCACCGCCGGGTCGCCCGCTTCCCGCAGGCCGGTGAACTGCACCCCCTTCACCACCCTGCCGGCGTCGACGTCGAGGCAGGGGATGACCCTCACCGACTGCATGCGGCCACCGCCTCCTCCACGGTGAAGGCACCCTCGTAGATCGCCTTGCCGACGATGGCTCCCGCGGCACCGGCATCGGCCAGAGCCCGCAGGTGGTCGAGCGAGCCCACCCCGCCCGAGGCGATGACCGGCACGTTCGTCGCCTCCAGCACCCGGGCCAGCCCGGGCAGGTCGGGGCCGGCCATGGTGGCGTCGAGGGCGATGTTGGTGACGACGAAGGCGGCGGCGCCGGCGAACTCGGCCCACCGGACGGCGTCGAGAACGTCGATGCCGGAGGCGGTCTCCCACCCCCTGGTGCGAATCTGGCCGTCGCGATGGTCGAGGCCGACGGCGACCGCTCCGCGATGGGCGCTGATGAGCGCCCCCGCCTGTTGCCGCTCGGCCACCGCCATCGTGCCCAGGACGACCCGGGCCACGCCGGCGTCGAGCAGCGAGGCGTCGCGCACCCCCCCACCGGTCTGGACGGGCACGGGCACGGCGGCGGCGATGGCCTCGACCGCATCACGGTTGCTGCCCTGTCCCCGGGAGGCGTCGAGGTCGACCACGTGGACCCATGGCGCCCCGGCTTCGGCGAAGGCGCGGGCGCGGGCCACCGGGTCGGAGTCATAGACCGTCTCGCGGTCGAAGTCACCCTGGTACAGCCGCACGCAGCGCCCGCCCCGCAGGTCGATGGCCGGGTACAGGTCCACTACGCGGGCTCGGTCAGCCGGACGAAGTTGGCCAGCAGGGCCAAGCCCACCGGGCCGGACTTCTCGGGGTGGAACTGGGTGGCCCAGAGGTTGGGCGCGGCCACCACCGCCGACTGTGGACCGCCGTAGTCGCAGACGGCGACGAGCCCGGGCGACGGCGGGGCCACGTAGGAGTGCACGAAGTAGACCCACGGGTCCGGCCCGAGGCCGGCCACCAGCGGGTCGTCCGGTCGGCGCAGCTCGAGGCGGTTCCACTGCATCTGCGGGCGCTTCACGGTGTCGGGCAGCCTCTGCACGCGGCCCTCCAGGATGCCGAGCCCGCTGGCATCGGGGTCCTCTTCGGACCCCTCGTAGAGCAGCTGCATCCCGACGCAGATGCCCAGGAACGGTGTGCCTGCCTCGACGGCCGCGTACGCCACCTGGTCGAGGCCCGACCGGCGCAGCGCGGCCATGCAGGCGCCGAAGGCGCCCACGCCGGGCAGCACGACGCCGGCCGCGCCCCTCGCCTCGGCCGGCGTGGTGACCAGCCGGGCGTCGGCGCCCACCCGCTCGAGGGCCTTTTGGGCGGAGCGGAGGTTGCCGATCCCGTAGTCGAGGACCGCCAGCACGGCTCAGCGGGGCGGGCTCAGAGGGAGCCCTTGGTCGACGGCACGGCCGTACCCTCGACGGCGATGGCATCGCGGAGGCAGCGGGCCACACCCTTGAACACCGCTTCGAGGATGTGGTGGGTGTTGCGGCCACTGCGGAGACGGACATGCAACGTGATGCCGGCGGCGGTGGCGAAGGACTGCCAGAAGTGCTCGCCGAGCTGGGGGTCGAACGGCGGCGTCCCCAGGGCGAGCGGCTCGAGCGGCCCCGGGAACTCGACCTCGTAGACCACGAAGGGCCGGCCAGAGAGGTCGAGGGCCACCTCGACCAGTGCTTCATCGAGGGGCAGGAGGATCGAGGCGAAGCGGCGAACGCCGGCCTTGTCGCCCAGCGCCTCCCGCAGCGCCTCGCCCAGGACGATGGCCACGTCCTCCACGGTGTGGTGGGTGTCGACGGAGAGGTCGCCTTCGGCCTTGACCTCCACGTCGATGCCCCCGTGGCGCCCGAGCTGGGCCACCATGTGGTCGAAGAAGGGCAGGCCGGTGGAGACCTGGGCCCTTCCCTCACCGTCGAGGTCCACGGTCACGTCGATGGCCGTCTCGGCCGTACGGCGGGAGCGGGTACTGGCCCTGGTCATGCCAGCACCTCGGCCAAGGCGTCGAGGAACCGGTCGTTCTCCTCGGGCGTGCCGACCGTCACCCGCAGGCAGTCGGCCAGGCGGGGCCAGCTCGCGCAGTTGCGCACCAGCACCGAGCGGTCCACCAACCCCTGCCACACCTCGTCGCCCGAGTGCCCGATGGGGCGGAAGAGGACGAAGTTGGCGTCGCTGGGCCACGCCTCCACGGCCAGGCGGGCGAGGCCGGCGGCCAGGCGCTGGCGCTCGGCCACGAGGGCGGCGACCCGCGACTCCATCTCGCCTTGGTGGCGCAGGGCCAGGCGGCCCGCCAACTGCTTGAGGCTGTCGAGGTGGTAGGGCAAGGCCCGCTTCTCGACCTCTGCCACCACGTCCGGGGAGGCCACCAGGTAGCCGAGGCGGCAACCGGCCATCGACCAGGTCTTGGAGTAGGTGCGGGTGACCACGAGCGGGAGCTGCGGGTCGCCGAGCAGCAGGTCGATGGCGTTCCACGAGGAGAACTGCGCGTAGGCCTCGTCGACGACCACCAGCCCGGGCGCCAGCTCGAGGACCTCCTCCACCACCTCGCGCGGCTCGGCCCGCCCGGTGGGGTTGTTGGGCGAGCACACGAAGGTGATCTCCGGCTGGGTCTCGGCCAGCACCCGCTTGACCTCGGTCAGGTCGAGGAGGAAGTCGGCGGCCCGCTCCCCCACTGCCACGGTGGTGGAGGTCAGGCGCCCGATCTGGCCGTGCATGGCGTAGGTCGGCTCGAACACCGCGCACGAGCGGCCCGGCCCGCCGTAGGTGAGCAGCAACGTCTGGAGGACCTCGTTGCTGCCGTTGGCGGCGAAGACCTGTTCGGGACCCACTCCGTGCAGGCCGGCGAGGTCGCCGCGCAATGCCGTCGCCCGGCGGTCGGGATAGCGGTGGAAGGCGATGCTGGAGGCCTCCTCCCGCAGCTCCCGGACCCACTCCGCTGGCGGTCCCAGCGGCGACTCGTTGGTGTTGAGCCGTACCGCCACCTCGACCTGGGGGGAGTGGTAGCCCTGCAGCTGGCCCAGGTTGTCGACCGGGTCGGGGATCACGGCGCGGCCGGCGCCGCGTTCGCCGCCGGTCGCCCCGCCGGTCCCCGGAGCCGCACCGACTCGGCGTGGGCGGCCAGCCCCTCGGCCTCGGCGATGGCCGCGATGTGGGGCGACATCCGGGCCAAGGTCCCCTCGTCCACCGACACCACGTGCACGTGCTTCACGAAGTCGTCGACCCTGAGCGCGCCGGCGAAGCGAGCCGAGCCGTAGGTGGGCAGCACGTGGCTCGGCCCGGCCAGGTAGTCGCCCACGCTGGCGGGAGCGAACGACCCCGTGAAGACGGCGCCGGCGTGGTGCACGAGGGGCAGGAGTGCCTCGGGGTCGGCCGTCATGAGCTCGAGGTGCTCGGGCGCGATGGCGTTGGCCAGAGCGATCGCCTGCTCGGGCCCGTCAACCAGCGCGGTGTAGGAGTTGCGCTCGAGGTTGGCCAGGATCACCTCCCGGCGGGGCGACGAGGCGACCAGACGCGCCACCGCGGCGACGATGCGATCGGCCACCGACTCGCTCCAGGTGACCAGCCAGGCCAGGCCGTCGGGGCCGTGCTCGACCTGCACGATCAGGTCGATGGCTGCGTAGTCGGCGGGCGTCGTCTCGTCGGCCACCACCACGACCTCGGAGGGCCCGGCAAAGGAGGAGGGGACGCCGACCACCCCGCTCACCTCGCGCTTGGCCTGGGAGACATAGATGTTGCCCGGCCCGACGATGACGTCGACCGGCCGGATCGACTCGGTGCCGTAGGCCATGGCCCCGATGGCCGCCGGCCCGTTGCAGCCGTACACCTCGTCGACGCCGGCGAGCGCCGCAGCAGCCAGGATCGCCGGCGCCGGCTTGCCGGTGGAACGGTCGGGGGGGGAGCACAGCACGACCTCGGGGACACCCGCCACCCGGGCGGGGATGACCGTCATCAACACCGTCGAGATGAGCGGCACGGCGCCGCCCGGGACGTACACGCCGGCTCGGTCGACCGGCCGGCGCAGCTCTCTCACCACGAGCCCCTCCCGCTCGTAGCGGGCCTCACCGTGCAACTGCTCGCGGTGGTACGCCAGCACGTTGGCCTGGGCCGCCTCGAGCGCCTCGCGCAGCAGCGGGGGCAGCCCGGCCAGCGCCGACTCCATCTCGGCGGGCGGGACCCGCAGCTGTGCCGGCCGCACCCCGTCGAAGCGCTCCGTCAGGTCCGCGAGGGCGTCATCACCGCGCCGGCGGACCTCGCCCAGGAGCGCCTGCACCTCCGCCACCGGCGGCTCCGTGGCGGCGCGTGGCCTGGGGATGTGGGCCCGCAGGTCGCCGGTGAGGCCCCGGAGGTCGAGTCGGCTGAGCATGGAGGGGTCGATGTTAGGGGGGCAGGTGGGCAATGATCGAGCCGATATGGAGGATCCCCGCCCGGAGCTCTCGTCCGTCTCCACCGCCCTCGACGAGCTGACCCGGCGCCTGTCGGCCATGGCCGACGCCGCTGCCGGGGGCGACGACACGTTGGCCACCGAGCTGTTCGAGATCGAGCGCTCGCTCCAGGGTGCCCGGCGGCGGCTGGCCAAGCTGGTCAGCGAGGCCTGAAAGCGCGTTCTGGGGATGTCTTCGCGCCCGAGGCGAGCGCGGACATCCCCAGAATGGTCAATGGTCGGGGGAGGGCCCGGACGCGCCTCGACGGCGCCCGAAGGCGCCGTCGAGTGGGGCGGGCCAGGCGGCGGATCCCGGCTACCGCCCTACGGGAACGAGGTGGCGGGAACCTGTTCTCCGTAGGGCACCACGATAGTCCGCCTCAGTCGGTTTCGCCTGTCGAGCCGGCGCGGACTTCCGAGTTTCAGGCTTTGAAGGCCGAGGGGCAGTAGTCGTTGAGGAGGCAGTCGTCACAGCGGGGCCGGCGGGCCGTGCAGACCCGCCGGCCGTGGAGGATGAGCCGCAGCGAGAACAGGCCCCGCTCCGCCGGCGGCAGCATGGCGTTGAGCTCGTGCTCCACCTTGACGGGGTCGTCGGCGGTCGTGAGACCGAGGCGTCTCGCCAGTCGCCCGACATGGGTGTCGACGGGCAGGCCGGGCAGCCCGAAGGCGACGCTTCTGATCACATTGGCCGTTTTGCGCCCCACGCCGGGCAGCCCCACCAGATCCTCCAGCGCCGGCGGCACCTCCCCCCCGTGTTCCTCCACCACCGCCCTGGCCATCCCGAGCAGGCTGCGGGACTTGCTCCGGAAGAACCCGGTGGAATGGATGAGCGCCTCCAGCTCGCCGGCGTCGCCCCCGGCAAGAGCCTCGGGCGTGGGGTAGCGGGCAAAGAGCGCCGGCGTCACCTTGTTCACGTTCTCGTCGGTCGACTGGGCCGACAGGATCGTGGCCACGAGCAGCTGGAAAGGGTTCTCGTGGCGCAGGGCGCACAGCTCGGTGGGAGTGCCGGGGTACGCAGCCGCCAGCCGCCGGGCCGTCTCCAGGGCGCGTCCCTTGGGGGAACGGGGCTTGGCCACGGGTGGCGAACATTAGTGTCGCCCTCGTGCGCCGGCTGGAGGTGAAGCGGGAGATGCGCGCCGCGGACATTGCCGCCGTCTCCCATCTGCTCGACGTGGCCACGGCCGCTGACGGGCACCGCCCCCTCGACGAGCACAAGTGGCTCGACCTCGTGCACGGCGGGCGCCGCGGCTTCGCGGGCCTGGTGGCGTGGGAGGAGGATCACGACCATCCCGTCGGCTACGCCCAGCTCAACCGAGGCGACGGCAGCTGGGGCCTCGAATACGTGGTCGACCCCCACCACCGCCAGGCAGACGGGGCCGAGATCGCCGCCGACCTCCTCAGCTGGGCCATCGACATCGTGCAGGAAGAAGGCGGGGGGCACGTGCACCTGTGGGTGCCCAAGCCCACCGAGGTGCACGACCGGGTGGCGGCGGCGGTCGGCCTCTCGCGGGGGCGGGACCTGTTGCAGATGCGCCGGCCCCTGCCCGTGAGCGAAGCCGACGCCGGTCCCACGGCGCCGCTGGAGGTCCGGCCGTTCGTGGTCGGGCGCGACGAGGAGGCGTGGCTCGAGGTCAACAACCGAGCGTTCTCCCGCCACCCCGAGCAGGGGGGCTGGGACCTGGCGACGCTCAAGGAGCGGCAAGCCGAGAGCTGGTTCGACCCCGCCGGGTTCCTCCTCCACGAGCGCGACGGCAGGCTGGCGGGCTTCTGCTGGACGAAGATCCACGACGATCACGAGCCGCCGCTGGGTGAGATCTACGTCGTCGCCGTCGACCCGGACTTCGGCGGCAGCGGCCTCGGCAGGCGGCTGGTGCTGGCCGGCCTCGACCACTTGGCGGCCGAGGGCCTGGGGACGGCCATGCTCTACGTGGACGCCGAGAACGCCCGCGCGCTGACGCTCTACCGCCACCTCGGTTTCCAGGTCGACCACGTCGATCGGGCCTACACCGGCGACGTCCCTCCCGCGGGCCAACCTCGGCGCTGACGGCCGGACACCTCAGGAACATCAGGGACGCCGCCGATGTTGGATGACTGCCGGCCCTCGTGCCGGGGCTCCCAGGAGGAAAACCATGCGGCGCATCGGCCTCGGCACCATCGTCGGGGCAGTGGCGTTGCTGCTGGTGGCTCCATCTGCCCGGGCTGGGGACGTGGTACCGGCCGGCTACGAGATCGTCGCCACCGAGCAGGTGGCCCCCGGGCTCACCCACACGACGATCCGCCGGCGGGCTCCTGACCAGGTGGTCCACGTCGGCCGCGTGGCGCCGGGCAGTGGCCTACGCCTGCGGGCCGTCCTTTCCAACGACGAGGTGAGCGGGGAGGCACCGCGGCTAGAGCGCACGAGCTCGATGTGCCAGAGGGTTCGCTGTCTCGTGGCGGTCAACGCCGACTTCGCCCCAGTCGGGCCCAACGAGCCCGTCGGCGGGATGGTCGTCGACGGCCGGGTGGTGCGCACGCCGGTGCCCACGCACCACCAGCTCGTCGTCCCGCCCGACGGGACACCGACCATCGACCCCCTCGACGTCAAGGCCCAGCTGGTGCCTACCGACCTGCGCCCGCTGCCGCTCGACGGCATCAACCGGCCCCGAGATGACGACCAGCTGGTCTTGTACACACCCGACTTCGGCCCGACCACCGCCACCAACGCCTTCGGCGTCGAGCTCGTGGTCGAACTGGATGACGCCCATCCCCTGGCGGCCAACACCACCGCGGTCGTGCGACTGGTGGCGCTGCAGGCTGCAGGCAGCGCCACCATCCCGAGGGCCGGCGCCGTCATCTCCGGGCACGGCCGGGGCGAGGCCGCCCTGCGGGAGCTGTGGGCCAAAGTCGAGTCGGGCGCGGTGCCGAGCGAGGCGTTGTTGCGGGTGGAGGCGCCCTCCGCCGCCGTCCAGAGCGTGGGTGGAACCCCGGTGCTCGTTCGAGAGGGCCGGAGGTGGGTCCCCGCAACGGGCGATGGGTTCGTGGCCGGTCGCCACCCGCGCACGATGGTCGGCTGGACCACCGACGGCGAGGTGCTCCTCGTCACCGTCGACGGCCGCCAGCCGGGCTACAGCGAAGGCATGAGCCTGGCCCAGGCCGCCGACCTCATGGTCGAGCTCGGAGCGGTCGAGGCCCTCAACCTCGACGGGGGCGGGTCCACCACCTTCGTGGTCAACGGCTCGGTGACGAACGTCCCGAGCGATCGCCTCGTACGCGACGGCCGGGGTCGGGACGGGGTGGTGCCCATCCCCCGGCGGGGTGATGCCGTGGTCGGCAACGTGGAGCGACCGGTGGTGTCGGCCATCGCCGTCGTGGCCGGCGAGGCAGAGCCGCCACCAGCGCCGGAGGTGCGCCTGCCCCGCCTCAAGCGGGGGGAGCTGCGCTACGTCGCAGCAGCCGACCCGGCGTCGAACCCGAACGGGTCGTTGCCGGCGCTCGTGACCACCGCGCCGCCGAGCAGAGCTCGCGAGGCGGCGACGGCCTTGGCGGTCGTCATGCTCCTGGCCACGTCGGCCGCCGCCGGAGCGGTCGGTGCTAGGGGTTCTCGGTCTCAGAGCCCCGGGACTCGGGCGGCGCGAAGATGACGAGCACTTCGAGGTCCTCGGTGATGTCGACGAAGCGGTGCTGCACGCCTCTGGGCACATAGACGACGGTCCCGGCGGAGACGGCGTTGCGCTTCTCGGCGATCTCGACCGCTCCGGCGCCGGCGACGACCACGTAGACCTCGTCCTCCCGGTGTGGCGTCTGGGGGTCGGTGGCGCCGGCAGCCAGCTTGTAGATGCCGGCGGAGAGGGCTTCAACCCTCAGCAGCTCGGCGTACGGCCGGCCCTCGCCCGCATGCAGCTCCAGCAGCCCGTCACGGCTCCACACGGCTCCGGTGTCTGCCATGGCCGCATGGTGGCAGAGCGCCCGCAGTCGGGTGGGGCCGCTGGTCGGACTGACGCGCCTTCGCCCGACCGGCTCGGCCCGGACGGCGCGCATCGCTTGGGTCCTTGCGGCGACCAGAACTGGCCAAACGATGGGGTTCCACGACCAAAAGGGCCCAAACGATGAGCCGGCGCCGGCCGGGGACCGGTCAGGGGGCGGGCGACACCCCGACGAGATTGCCGATGGCGTAGGGGACGCCCGCCGCGAGGACGGCGATGAGGACCTGGCGTCCCGAGGAGAGGACGGCCGAGCGACCGGTGAAGCGAGCCAGCAGCAGGCCGATCACCACTGCGCCCAGCACTCCGAGGGCCACCGACGCGACGGTGGCCGGCGTCCCCCCCAGGAAGAACCAGGGAACCAGCGGCACCAGTGCGCCGATGGCGAAGGCGCAGAAGGAGGCCACCGACGCTCTGACCGGCGAGCCCAGCTCGCTCGGGTCGATGCCCAGCTCCTCTCGGGCGTGGGTCTCGAGGGCCAGGTCGGGGTCCGACATCATCTCCGAGGCCAGCCGATCGGCCACCGGTTGGGCCACGCCCCTGCTGCGGTAGATCTGGGCCAGCTCCCGCCGCTCGGCTTCCGGGCGCCGGGCGATCTCCCTCCGCTCGATGTCGAGCTCGCGCTGCAACAGCTCGGTCTGGGCCTTCATCGAGACGTATTCACCGGCAGCCATCGAGAAGGCTCCGCCCACGAGCCCCACCAGTCCGGCGAGGCGCACGACCCCGGGGGCCGGGCTCGCGCCTGCCACTCCGAGGACCAGTGCGATGTTCGAGACGAGGCCGTCGCTCACGCCGAAGACGGCGGCGCGCGCCGCGCCGCCCTGGACGCTGCGGTGGTCGTGGTCGTGGTCGTGGTCGGAGCCAGGACGGGCAGCGCTGGCGGGTTCCGGGCGAGCCATTGGCGTGAAGGTAACGGCCGCCGGCCGGCTTCGAGAACCCCGAGGTTTGCTCTTCGGTGCCCCTACCCTTGAGCCGATGGCCGGCCGCTACGACCTCACCCGCAGCGACCTGCGCCGCCTGCTGTCCGACGAGCCCGACTACCGGGTGGGGCAGGTGTGGGAGGGTTTGCACGCCCAGGGTCAGGCTCCTGAGCAGCTCAGCGTCCTGCCCAAACGGCTCCGGGCCCGACTGGCCGCCGAGCCGGCCCTGGCGCCCGGCCTCAGCTGCGCCGTCGAATCGGTGAGCGAGGGGGGCGACACGGTCAAGTGGCTGTGGGCGCTGCACGACGGCCGGCGCATCGAGACGGTCCTCATGCACTACCCGGGCAGGTCCACGGTCTGCATCTCGTCCCAGGCCGGCTGTGCCATGGGTTGTGGGTTCTGCGCCACCGGCCAGGCCGGCTTCGACCGCCACCTGAGCACCGGCGAGATGGTGGAACAGGTGGTGCGGGCGCGGGCCGCGGCGGCCGCTTCGGGCCGGCGCCTCTCCAACGTCGTGTTCATGGGCATGGGCGAGCCCCTGGCCAACTACGACGCAGTGTGGGCGACGGTGGTACGCCTCCACGATGACCTCGGCCTCTCGGCCCGGCACCTCACGATCTCCACCGTGGGCATCGTCCCCGGCATCCGCCGGCTCGGGGACGCGAAGCTGCCCGTCAACCTGGCGGTGTCGCTGCACGCCGCCAACGACGCCCTGCGCGACGAACTGGTCCCGATCAACCGCCGCTACCCGCTCGCGGCGCTGGTCGAGGCGTGCGAGGCCTACCTGGCAGCCAAGGGTCGGCGGCTTTCGTTCGAGTGGGCGCTGATCGCCGGCGTCAACGACCGCTCCTCCGACGCCGGCGAGCTGTGCGGTCTCGCCCGCCATCTCGGCGCCCACGTCAACCTGATCCCGCTCAACCCCACCCCGGGGTACCCCACTCGTGGCTCGTCGCCCGAGCGGGTGCGGGCCTTCCGGGACCGGCTGCGCGACCTGGGAGTGAACGCCACGGTGCGCCGCAACCGGGGCACGGCCATCGACGCCGCCTGCGGCCAGCTGCGGGCGGCCGCCGGCGAGGCGCCGGTAACGATGGGCCGGCTGCCAGACTGACGCGCATGCAATCGACCCGGCGCTGGCTCAACCAGTCGCAGCCCCAGACCCTGGTGATCGCCACGTGGCTGCTCTACGCCAATGCCGTCTTCGCGGTCCTCGACCTCCTGCGAGCCGGCGTCTTCGTCGCCCTGCGGCCCCTGGTGTTGGTCTACTTCGCCATCCGCATCGGCGGGGGCGTGCTCGGCGGTCGGGGCATCGCCAACGACCAGAAATGGGGCTACTACCTCGGCCTGGCCAGCGCCTTCGCGCCCTTCGTCCTGCGGGCGGTGATCACCCGCAACCCCTTCGCGGCCGACATCATCAGCCTCGCCTTCGAGATCGCACTCGTCGTGTTGCTGTTGCACCCCATGAGCCGGGACTACCAGCGGATCTGGTTCAAGTGACCACGACCATCGATGGCCTCGATGGTCTACGCGCCGCCGTCGGCAGCCACCTCGGCCACAGCGACTGGCTCACCGTCACCCAGGAGCAGGTGAACCGCTTCGCCGAGGCCACCGGCGACCTCCAGTGGATCCACGTCGACCCCGAGCGGGCCAAGACCGGCCCCTTCGGGGGGCCGATCGCCCACGGCTACCTCACGCTGTCGCTCGCCCCGGCCTTGCTCGGCTCGATCCTGCAGGTGCAGGGCTTCGCCATGGGGGTCAACTACGGCCTCGACCGCCTCCGGTTCCCCGCGCCGGTGCCGGTGGGGGCACGGCTGCGGCTGGGGGCCACGCTGGCCGCGGTGGACGAGGTGCCCGGTGGCGCCCAGGCAACCCTGGAGCTGGTGTTCGAGGTGGAGGGCCAGCGCAAGCCGGCCTGCGTGGCGACCGCCCTCTACCGCTACTACGCCTGAGCGGCCGCTGGCCGCCTGCCTCAGCCCAACAGCGGCGTGGTGCTGGTGGTCGTGGGCACCGGGTCGGGCGGAGGCGGCGGTGGTGGCGCCGAGGTGGTGGTGGTCGTGGGCTCGGTGGTGGGGGCCGAGGTGGTGGAGGGCGACGCCGTGCCGTTGAGCAGCGCATCGTCGCGAAGATCGGTGAACAACCGAGGGGCGTCCTGGCCGAGGAAGACGACCGACGCCCGACCGGCGTAGCCGATCCGCCCAGGGACGACGACGTTGCGGATCTTGTCCGGGGCGAGCCGGCGAGCCAGCGCCGCCAACCGGGGCAGTTCGTCGGCCGGCACGTCGAGGCGGCAGTTGCGGCCCAGGATGCCCATCCAGCGGAACAGCCCGGCGTTGTCGGACACCTCGGCCCGCAGCTTGCCCAAGGCCGCCAGCAGCAGTGTCCCGTGGTTCTCCGATCGGCTGAAGTCGCCGTTGGCGACGCTCGTACGGTCGCGGGTGAAGGCCAGCGCCTCACCCCCGTCGAAGCGGTGCCAGCCCGGCTCGAAGCGGGTTCCGGAAAGACGGTCCCTCATCCGCCGCCCGACGGGGACATCCACGCCTCCGAGCTCGTCGACCATCCGCGTCAAACCAACGAAGCCGGTGAGGACGTAGTAGTGGACCGGCAGGCCCGTCACCCGCCTGACGGTCTCGGCCACCAGCTTCGGCCCGCCCCGGGTCAACGCGTCGTTGATCTTGCCCCGGCCGCCGCCCGGGAACTCGACGTAGCTGTCGCGGGGGAACCCCACGATCGTGCCGGCGCCGCTGGCCGGGTTGATGGCCAGCAGGTGGATCGAGTCGGCCCGCGCGCTGAGAAGGTCCTCGTTGGGGCGGGCGTCGGAGCCGAGGACGAGGACGAAGACGAGCCCATCGGGGACGGCGATGTCGCTGGTGAACTGGATGGCGGGGCCGTACGGCCGCCCGTTCGGCTCCTTGAGGCCGGGCGCCGGCGGCGGCTCCGGCTGCGGCCCAGCGAGCGGCGGGGGCTCAGCCGGGGTCTCGGGCTGGGGGACCACCGCCGGCTCGGCGGGGACCGTCGAGGTTGCCGGCGCCGTGGAGCCCACGATGACCACGGGGTTGTCGTCGCTCGCGGTACGAACAGCGACCGCCCCGATGGCGCTGAACAGGATGCCGCAGACCACCACCAATGCGATCGACGTCTGTCGCGCGCTCATCGCGCCCCGGGAGCCGAACATGTTCACGACCCTAGGATGCCTTGTCCCGGCGCGACTGGACCGCCAGCCGCGCCCCGAAGCCGCCACGGAGCCCGGAAAACCCTGGTACGCGCCGTCCTGGAGCTGCTCATCGTGACCGCCGTGGGCGCCATGTTGGTCTCCGCCCTCCGCCGGCTCGTGAAAGGCCAGGTGCCGGTCCACCGGTGCCGGGTGTGCCAGCGGCCGACGACCCGGGCCAACCCCCGATGCCGGCACTGTGGCGCCGCGCTCGACCCTGAGGCGTAGCGCAGGAGCGATGCGGACTTCGTGAGCGCGCACTCCTAGAGTGATGGGGTGGACTATCGGGTGGAGCAGCTGGCCGCCCGCGCCGAGGTCTCCGTCGACACCGTGCGCTTCTATCAGGCCCGCGGACTGCTCCAACCTCCGCGCCGGCAGGGCCGGGTGGCGTGGTACGGCGACCACCACCTGGAGCGACTGGCCGAGATCCGCCGCTTGCAGGCCCGGGGCCTGTCGCTGGCCGCCGTCCGCCGCGTGCTCTGCGGCGAACTCGATGTCGCGGACGAGGCTCTGGCCAGCGCGGTGGCCACTCCCCAGCCGGCGGCTCGCTTCACCATCGAAGAGCTGGCCGAGCGCAGCGGCATCCCCTTGGGCCTGCTCCAGGCACTGAGCCGCGAGGGGCTCCTGGTCCCCCAGCGGCTTGCCGGTGAGCCTCGCTTCACCACGGCCGACGTGGAAGCCGCCGCTGCCGGCCTTCGCCTGCTCGAGGCCGGTCTCCCCCTCCCTGAGATCCTCGACCTGGCCCGGCGCCACCACGAGGCGATGCGTGCCGTCGCCGAGCGGGCGGTGGAGCTGTTCGACGAACACGTCCGCCACCCGCTGCGCCGATCGGGCCTCGCCGACGAAGAGGCGGCTGCCCGCCTGGTCGAGGCCTTCACGGCTCTGCTGCCCGCCACCACCAAGCTGGTGGCCCACCACTTCGAGCGGACCCTGCTGGCGGTGGCCCAGGAACACATCGACCGCGTCGGCGGCGAGGCCGAGGTGGCCGCGGTGGAGCGACAGGTGAGCGCCACCCCGTGAACCTGCCGGCGCCTCTGCCCGAGGGCGAGGAGAAGGTGCGGGCCGTCCGGTCGATGTTCGACGCCATCGCCCCCCGCTACGACCTGGTCAACCGCGTCCTGACGTTGCGCATGGACGTGGGCTGGCGGCGCCGCACGGTCGAGTCCCTGCGCCTTCCCCCCGACTCGGTGGTGGTCGACCTGGCCGCCGGGACCGGTGACCTCTGCCGGGAGCTCGAGCACCGGGGCCACCTGCCCATCGGGATCGACCTGTCGCGGGGGATGCTGGCCCACGCCCGTACCTCGGCCCCGCTGGTGCAGGCCGATGCTCTGCGCCTGCCACTACCCGCCGCCTCCGCCGCCGGCGCCACGTGCGGCTTCGCGCTGCGCAACTTCGCCGACCTGGCCGGCTTCTTCGACGAACTGGCCAGAGTGGTCCGGCCCGGGGGCCGGGTGGCCCTGTTGGAGGTGGCCCAGCCCCGTCACCGCCTCCTGCAGTGGGGGCACGGGATCTACTTCGACAGGCTGGTGCCGAGGATCGGCGGCCTCCTCTCCGACGGCGACGCCTACCGCTACCTCCCGCGCTCGGTCGCCTACCTCCCACCCCTCGCTGCCCTGCTCGACAGGCTGGGCGCCGCCGGCTTCGCCGAGGTCGACCGTCGCCTCCTCTCCGGCGGCATCGCGCAGCTCATCACCGGGACCCGCCGGTGAACGACCCTCGGGCCCGAGCCGCCGGCCTGGTGGCCCGCACCGTCGAGCTGGACGGGGCGCCGGCCGTCGACTTGCTGGCAGTGGCCGGGCCGTCGGGCTTCCTGTTCGAGCGGGAAGGCCACGGGGTCGCCGGCCAGGGCGTCGCCCTGCGGGTCGACGTGGCGAACATGGCCCACGCCGGCGTGGTGGCCGAGGCCCTGGCCGGCATCGCCGTCGAAGACGAGGTCGGCCTGCCCGGCACCGGGGCGGTGGCGGTGGGCGCGCTGCCGTTCGACCCTGAGTCGCCGGGGTCGATGGTGGTGCCTGCGCTGCTGGTCGGCCGTAGCCCCGGCGGCCGCCAGTGGCTGACCACCGTCCAAACGCGTTCTGGGGACGTCCGCGCAGCTCTCGGGTGCGCTGACATCCCCAGAACCGAGTGGGAGGCGCCCGAGTTGGAGACGATGGTGCTGCCCGACGGGTTCACCCTCACCTCGCCGCGCTCGCACGCCGACTGGGAAGCCACGGTGTGCCGGGCGGTCGAGGCCATCGCCGCCGGCGACCTGGAGAAGGTTGTCGTGGCCCGCGAGGTGGTGGTGGAGTGCAACCGGCCCATCGTGGTCCCCGATGTCGTCGACCGGCTCCGCACCCTGTACCCGTCGTGCACGGTCTTTTCCGTCGACGGCTTCGTGGGCGCCAGCCCCGAGCTTCTGGTCGAGCGACGCGGTGCCGACGTCCGCTGCCACCCCCTCGCCGGCACCTACCCCCGTAGCGGCGACCCGTCGGTCGATCGGCAGCTGGCAGGGCAGCTGCTGGCCTCGGCCAAGGAACGGCGGGAGCACCGCTACGCCGTGGAACAGATCAGCGAGGCGCTGCGCCCGGCGTGCGTCGAGCTTGCCGTTCCCGAGTCCCCGAGCGTGCTGCCGCTGCGCAACGTCGTCCACCTGGGGACCGACATCCGTGGGCGGCTGGCCGAGCCGGCGCCCACGGCCCTCGAGCTGGCGGCGCTGCTCCACCCGACGCCGGCAGTGGGCGGAACGCCGACCAAGCTGGCCCTCGACTGGCTGGCCGAGCACGAGGGCCTCGACCGCGGCCGCTATGCCGGCCCCGTCGGATGGGTCGACGGGCGCGGGGACGGGTCCTACGCCCTGGGCATCCGCTCGGCCGAGGTCTCCGGGGCGAGGGCCAGGCTGTTCGCCGGCGTGGGCATCGTGGAGGGGTCCGACCCCCGCCGCGAGCTCATCGAGACCCAGCTCAAGCTCCAGGCGCTGCTGGCCGCGCTGGTGCGCCCGTAGCTCGCTCTAACCTCCGGCCGTGCCAGGAGCCGTCGTCGTGAACCCGGACTCCGGCGCCTGTGAGACACCGATGGGCGACGTGGCCGCCGCCTTCCCGGGCAGCCGCATCCACGAGGTGGTCGGCAAGGAGGTGAAGCCGCGGGTGAGGGAGGCGGTGCAGGCCGAGCCGGAGTTCGTCGCAGTTGCCGGCGGCGACGGGACGCTGCGCTGTGCCGCCGGCATCCTCGCCGGCACCGAAGTGGCTCTCTTGCCGGTGCCGGCCGGCACCCGCAACCACTTCGCCCGCGAGGTGGGCATCGTCACCCTCGACGACGCGGCCCGCGCCGCCTCGGGCCGGCGCCGCCGCATCGACGTCGGCGAGGTGAACGGGGAGGTCTTCATCAACAACGCCGGCATCGGCGTGTACCCCCGCATCGTGCGACGACGCAAGGCGGACGAGAAGCGCATGCCCAGGGCGCTGGCCACCCTCGCCGCCGTGTGGGCAGACCTGCGCAGCTTCCAGAAGTTCAACATCACCGTCGACGGCTGCCCCTACCGGGCCTGGATGGTGTTCGTGGGCAACGGCCGCTACGGACGGTCGCTGTTCGACGTGGGCGAGCGGGGTTCGCTCGACAGCGGGGTGCTCGACGTCCGCATCTTGCTGGCCGACCAGCCCCTGGCCCGGCTGCGGACCGTGGGGGCCCTGCTGACGGGCCAGGTTCACCGGTCGCCGATGGCCGTGTTCGACGAGGTGAGTGCCATCGAGTTGCACTTCGAGCGCCCGGAGGTGGACGTGGCCCTCGACGGCGAGATCGTGCGGCTGCGCTCGCCGCTCGTCTTCCGGTGCCGCCGGGGGGCCCTGACCGTGCTCGTCCCCGACGACGACGGTGAGGCCGCCCCTTCGAAGGGATAGGACGACTGCCATGGAGGGCGTTCCCGAAGAAGAGATCGAGCTGGCCGAGGTCGTCGGCTCCACCGGCCACTCCCATGAGCTCGTGTCGTCCGAGGACGCCACGCTGGTCGACCACCTGGCCAGGGACCACGCGCTGGAGGCGCCGGTGGGGATGAGCGCGGCCACCCTCGAGGGTCTGCACGACCGCCTCCACGGCGAGGCCCACGCCACCGACGCCTGAGGCGCCGGCCGTCACTCCTTGGTGGCCACCTGGTTGGGGACGACGTTGGCCTTGGGCTCGTAGGCCGCTACCTCGACCTCCCTCTGAGGACCGCCGAGCGTTGCCCGCAACTCGCCTCGGCACCCGTCGCAGGGGCCGTAGAAGTCGACGGTGACGACGCTCTGGCAACGGGGGCAGGTGATCTCGACGGCATCGGCCATCCGGTCACCTTGCCACTCCCCGTCATGTCACTGCTCGGGCTCACCGGTCCCGGGGTCGGGGATGTTGTCACCCGAGACCACGTCACCCTCCGGGTTCACCACGTCGGCGACGCCGTGGCCGGCGAGCCCGCCGGCGATCCCACCGATGACGCCGCCGACCGCCGCCCCCGCCGGCCCTCCGACAGCCATGCCACCGACGGCGCCGGCAGTGGCGCCAGCACCGGTGCCGGTGGTGGTGCCGATCGGGTGGTCGTCACGGTCCTCGGCGTTGGGGTCGTTGGCCCGGCGGCTGTCGTCGCGGTCGTCGACCGGCACGTCGTCGCCCGGGCCGGTCATCGGCTCGACCTCCGCGCCGCGGCCAACGCTACGAGTCCCGCGGCGATCATCG
>JAHWJQ010000159.1 GCA_019348305.1 Actinomycetota bacterium | reverse complement strand
TGCCGCCGTGCTGGCTGCCCGACCAGACGATCCCGTCTGCCCGTTCGGGCGTCGTCGTCGCCGTCGACGAGGAACGCCTGCTCACGCTCGCCAGCGAGTGCGACTTGGTCATCCGCATCGTCCCCACCATCGGGGAGTTCGTGGCCGAGGGAGAGCGGGTCTTGGAGGTCTGGTCCGACGGCCGGGACTTCGACGACCACAAGCTCCTCGGTTGCGTCGCCTTCGCCACCGAGCGCACGATTGAACAGGACGCCGCTTTCGGGTTCCGACAGATCGTTGACATCGCCGAGCGAGCGCTTTCGCCCGGCGTGAACGACCCGACGACTGCAGCTCAGGCGATCGACCAGCTCCATGACCTCCTCCGTCGCCTGGCGCGCCGGCAGTTCCCCTCCGAGCTTCGGGCGGACGAGCACGGTCAACTACGCGCCATTTCCCCCCGTTTGTCCTGGGACGACTACGTCGGGCTGGCCTTCGATGAGATCCGTCTGTACTCAGCGAGGTCTCTCCAGGTGAAACGCCGGCTTCGGGGGGCTGTCACGAAGCTCCTGGACATGGCGCCACCAGCGCGCAAGGCGGCGCTGGAGCGCCAACTGCGGCTGTTGGACGAGAGCGCCGAGCGTGAGTTCGAAGACGACCAAGACCGATCACGGGCGCGCCAACCGGCCAACTTCTCCTAAGACGGGAATGAGCGACTGATGGCGGCCGCGCCGGCTCCGGTCGTCGGCGACAAATGTTCCGGAACTGATACATGGCCGTCGCGGCGCCGTGATGGTCGGGCGCGATGCTCGAAGATGGACCTGGCGTTGGTTGTGTGCAACGCCGATACCGGGGTCCAGCGACGGGGTCGCTCGTGAAGATCGAGGACTACGCCATCATCGGTGACACCCAGACTGCCGCGCTGGTCGGGAGAACCGGCTCCATCGACTGGTTGTGCGTGCCCCGGTTCGACTCGCCGGCCTGCCTCGCCTCGCTCGTGGGCACCGAAGACAACGGGTTCTGGCGCATCGCGCCGGCCGAGCCGTCTGCTACACGCCGGCGTTACCGACCAGGCACCCTCGTCCTCGAGACGGTCCACGACACCCCGGCCGGCTCTGTTCGCGTCATCGACTGCATGCCCATCCGAGGGGCGGCGCCGGACGTCGTCCGCGTCGTCGAAGGGCTCGAGGGGCGGGTGCGGATGCGGATGGACCTTGTCATCCGCTTCGACTACGGCTCGACCGTCCCGTGGGTGCGGCGCGCCGAGGGCGCGCTGCGTGCGATCGGCGGGCCCGACGCGCTCGAACTGCGAACCCCGGTCGACACCCACGGCGAGGGGCTGGCGACGGTGGCCGAATTCGACGTCGCCGCCGGCGAACGGGTGCCGTTCGTACTCACCTGGCATCCGTCACACGAACCGCCGCCAGAGGCGGTCGACGCTGCCGAGGCGGTGGCGGCAACGACGCGCTGGTGGACCGACTGGTCGGATCGTTGTGAGACCAGGGGCCCCTACCGCGACGAGGTACTGCGCTCCCTGATCACCCTCAAGGCGCTCACCCACGCCCCGACCGGCGGGCTCGTGGCGGCGGCCACGACGTCGCTGCCCGAGGACCTCGGCGGCGTGCGCAACTGGGACTACCGCTACTGCTGGCTCCGTGATGCCACCTTCAGCCTGTATGCCCTGCTTCTCGGCGGTTATGAGGCAGAAGCTGTGGCATGGAGGGACTGGTTGCTGCGAGCCACGGCCGGCGCGCCCGAGCAGATGCACATCATGTACGGCCCCGCGGGAGAGCGACGGCTTCCGGAGCTGGAGCTCGACTGGCTCGAGGGCTATGAGGGCTCGCGCCCGGTGCGGATCGGGAACGCCGCCAGCCGCCAGTTCCAGCTCGATGTGTACGGCGAGGTCATGGATTGCCTGCACCAGGCCCGCCGCGCCGGAGTGAGCCCTGACCCCTTTTCGTGGCAGCTGCAGCGAGCGCTGATGGAGTTCCTGGAGGGCCACTGGCGCGACCCCGATGAAGGGATCTGGGAGGTGCGAGGCCCCCGCCGGCACTTCACCCACTCGAAGGTGATGGCCTGGGTCGCCGCCGATCGGGCCGTCAAGGCCGTCGAGCTCTTCGGCCTCGACGGGCCGGCGCAGCGCTGGCGGTCCTTGCGCGAGGAGATCCGCGCCGACGTGTGCCGCCACGGCTTCGATGCCGACCGCGGCGCCTTCACACAGTCCTACGGGCGCCCGGAACTTGACGCGAGCCTGCTCATGCTGCCGCTGGTGGGGTTCCTCGATGCCCGCGATCCGCGGATGGTCGGGACGGTGGCCGCCATTGAGGCAGAGCTCCTCGGGCGGGGCTTCGTGCACCGCTACGCCGACCGCAGCTTCGGCGAGATCGACGGGCTCCCGGGCGGCGAGGGGGCGTTCCTCCCGTGCTCCTTCTGGCTCGCCGACAACTACCTTCTCCAAGGACGAGTTGACGAGGGCCGAGCCCTCTTCCAGCGCCTGTGCGGGCTGGCCAACGATGTCGGCCTCCTCTCCGAGGAGTACGACACCGTCCGTGGGCGACTCGTCGGAAACTTCCCCCAGGCCTTCACCCACGTCGCGCTCGTGAACACTGCCCACAACCTCGGTGGCGGCCGAGGACCGGCCCGTGCCCGTGGCGACGAAGAACGTTGATGGTGTCCGTAGGTCGCGACGCGTGGCACGCTGAGGAGGTGGGACAGCGAGTGCTCCTGGTCGAGGACGATGCCTCCGTTCGGGAAGCGGCAACGATCGTCCTCGAGCGGGCCGGTTTCTCGGTCGACGGCGTCGGGGACGGGGCCGATGCGTTGAAGCGGGTGGCGAGCCGGGACCCCATCGACGTCGTCGTCCTCGACCTCATGCTGCCGTCGATGAGCGGCTTTGACGTTTGCCGCGAGATCAGGAAGACCTCGGGCGTGCCGATCGTGATGCTCACGGCGAAGACCGACGTCACCGATGTCGTCGCAGGCTTGGAGCTGGGTGCCGACGACTACCTGACCAAGCCGTTCGAACCGGCGGAGCTGGCAGCGCGGATCCGAGCCGTCCTCCGCCGCGCCGCGGGAGACACGCCGGACGGCCCAGGGGGCATCAGTGCACGAGACGTCGCCGTCGATGAGGCAGCTTTTCGTGCCTACCGCAATGGAGAAGAGCTGGCGTTGACAACGATCGAGTTCCGCCTCGTTTCTGAGCTCGTTCGCAACGCAGGGATCGTCCTCACTCGTGAGAAGCTTCTCGAGCGAGTGTGGGGATATGACTACCTGGGCGACTCCCGGCTCGTCGACATGGCAGTCAAGCGGCTTCGCGGCAAGCTGGGCCCGCCGCCGGACGGAAACGACTACATCACAACGGTCCGCGGCGTGGGGTACCGATTTGAGCGTGGGTGAACGGCGCGGCCCGCGACCGCACCGGTTCCGCCGGCGACTTACCGCCGCGTTCGTTCTCGTCGCCGGCATCAGCGGCGGCGTCGTTGCCTCGGCGACATTCGTCGCCGCTCGGGAGTATCGATTGCGGAACTTCCGCAACGCGTCAGAACAACAGGCCAAAGTGGCAATGGCTCTCGCGCCTCGACAGCTGGACGCCGCCAGTTTCGACCGCCTCCAAGCAACATACGGAGTCCCCTCGGAGGCCGGCATGGTCGCGGTTGCCCCCGACGCGATCTTCACCTCGTCACCCGCGCTCGGCACTAATGACATCCCACAGCAGCTCCGGCAAGGGAAGAGTACCGACGTTGAAGGAGCCGAGACGGTCGTGCGGGGCCGCCGCGCGCTCGTGATTCGCGCTGCGGGCCCTCAAAGCACCTACTACTACTTCTTCTTCTCGATGGAGCAGCTCGAAGCAAGCTTGAGCGAGCTCGCACGGGTAGCCGCGGCTGCTTGGGCAGTGACCGTCGCAGCGGCAGGCGCGGTGGGCGAAGTGGTCTCGCGCGCGACCCTCCGTCCGGTGGCCGGTGTAGCCAGTGCGGCAGAGGCGATTGCCTCCGGCGACCTGAGCGCAAGGCTCCCGGCGGCGTCGAACGACGAGTTCGGAGGCCTGGCGGGATCGTTCAACCACATGGCCGACGAGGTGCAGTGCCTCGTGAAAGAGCTCGAGAACGTCGCAGCGAGGGAAAAACGGTTCACCGCCGACGTGGCCCACGAGCTCCGTACACCGATCACGGGGATGTTCGCGGCGGCATCGGTCCTCGAGGAGCTGCTGGACGAGCTGCCACCCTCTGTTCGACGGTCAGCCGCGATCCTCGTTTCCGACGCCCGCCGCCTTCGGGATCTCGTGCTGGAGCTCTTGGAGCTCTCGGAGCTCGACACCACTGCAGAACCGGCCCCTACGGAACCACTTCGGGTGCGTGACGCTGTCGACGCGGTGGTGCGGGCTGCAGACCTTCGACGTGCCGCGGCGATCGAGAACGCAGTCGCTCCCGATGTCACGATTTGCGCCGAACCGATGCGATTGGGCCGGATCCTCTCCAACCTTCTCGACAATGCGGTCGTGCACGGGGGTGGCGCCGTCCGAGTGCGCGCTCGGTATGAAGGGGCGGACACGGTGATCGACATCGTGGATAGTGGCGCGGGCATTGCGGACGGAGACCTCGAGCGAATCTTCGACCGGTTCTACAAGTCGGACCAGTCCCGGAGTCGTGGCGGCTCTGGCCTCGGGCTCGCAATCGCCCGGCGACACGCGGAGGTCCAGGGTGGCAGCGTCAGCGCGTCGAACGAACCTGGCGGTGGCGCCCGGTTCACCGTCCGCCTGCCCAACCCACACCTTTCCCCGCGCCTCTCTCACCTGCCGGCCGAAGAAGCACCTTCTCCAGTGGCTCCTACTACGGCCCGCCCGTGATCCCCGTGATCGTTGCCATCTACTCGGTGCGGAGGGAGAGGCTGTACTGGCTGACAGGCTCGCTCTCGCCGCTCAGTGTCGGGCCCGACGTCGCGCTCACGGTCAGCCGGAGTCGGTCCTTCTGCCAGTGGCCACGAAAGGTGTTGACGCCGATCTTCTCGACGCCACCGACCCTCGTCCAACCATCTAGCTCGTTCGCGAAGAAGTCCATGACCAACTCCGGCGACGCGCCCCTGGCCTCGAAGCTCTGCGCGATTACGTCCCGCTTTTCGGATCGTGGGCCAACCGGAGTGCTCCGGGGGTACCGAG